>DKNM01000036.1 GCA_002470695.1 Candidatus Neomicrothrix sp. UBA7388 | reverse complement strand
AAGAAGCGCGAGTAGACGCAAAAGGTTGCGTCGTAACCCCATATGGAGCCTCCCAATTTAATTGTTTCCTTGGATCCCAGGTGCGTGATCCAAGCCCCATTGCTTTCACAACGGATTCCGCACGCTAAATCGCCGCTGGCGAGACGTCAATTATTTCCAACGGCCGTAACGAATTCGTCATAACAGCCGACGGATTCCATTAGGTGGCGAGCCTCATTCGCTCAACGTTGGTCCTAATCCTCGCACTCGCGTTTGGCGCATATTTCGCCTGTAGCGATCCGCGTCATATCCGGTGCCACGGTGCAATATGCATCGGTTATCCCAAAAGAGAGTGTCTCCAGGAGTCCAGAATTGGGTCCACCTATATTCCTGACGAGTCGCGAGGGCATTTAGCTCGTCAATTAAAAGCCTGCTTTCGATTCCGCCCCAGCCGACTATTGACCGAGCATGCGCGCCGACGTAATAGTTTTGAAGTCCGTTATTTGGATTAGAGCGGACCAGTTTTTGTTCGATGGGCGGCAAAGAAGCCGCATGGTTGTCGTGAACGGGTGCTGTTTTCGTTCGACTAAACACGTAGTCGTGTAACACATGTAAGTCTTGTATCGCTGTTTGCTTAGTCCCCGATAGTCGTTTATAAGCGGCACGTTGACTAACGAACTCCGTGGCGCCTCCCCGCTTTGGAACTTCGTAGGCATGCAAAATCGAAATATAGGAAGGCACCGCACGGAACGAAGAGTCCGAGTGCCAAAGGTTATTTCCCTTCATCGATTGGGTATGTGGATCGCTTTCGTCGCGTTGAGTCTGCCCATCAATCACATTACCTACCGTGCCGATGTAGACGAGCTCGCCAGTTCGGCCATAAATCACGTGATTTTCTTCGGGCTCTCCCAGAGAGCTTGTGAGCAGCATTTGCGCTTCATCAGTCATTCTTTGGGCCGGAAATAGAACAACCGAATAGTCGTCGACTAAGCGATGCAGCAGCGCTATTTCCTCTGAATCAAGAGGGGCCGTCAGGTCGAAACCTCGGACGCGCACACCAAAGTCTTCGTGTAGCGGCTCAATCTCCATGCACAAACCTTCGCGCAATACCTACAGCCGGTCTAGCGAACCGGCCTCCCAATTTCAGCCTCCAGTGCTTCCACACGATCGGCGTAGATCGAAAGCCCTTCGGGTTCGACGAGACGGTCGAGAGCGCTACTGAGCGTCAGTTCGATTTGGTCCGGCAGAAAACATTCGTAGTCATCGCATAGCTGGAAGTTCACAGCAACTGAAACCATAAGACTTTCAGGAATCTCGTGACCTAAACGGATCACATCCGAGGTAGCAGTTATTGGCACAGATGCTCGGATTCGACCCATGTAGACAGGTACTTCTGCATCTATACCCAAAGTGCGCAGTGACTGGCTGTCCGGCCACGACACATCCCCAACCCGAATCCCTTCACCTTGTACTTCGATAGAGAGACAAGAGAATTGACTTGGCGCACCTTGGGCGTAAGCGTGCATACCTTCAGGAATTTCGACATCGACTAGTAGATGAGATATGACTTCCAGTTGAAGTACTGGCTCGCTTAGACCCACGCTCACGTTAATTTGATCAGAAACTTCGATGCTTTGGGATCCGGAGTGAACTTGTACCTCTTGACCAAGAGCACGGGCAAGTACCGATGATCCAGACGCCCGGCGGGCGTGGTGCTGATGAAAGTCTTTATCTGTGACCGCCATATTTTCGTCTAGGTAGTAAGTACCCGGGTATGGAATACCGTACCAACGCATACTTTGACCTTCGTCGGGCCGTATCAGCTGGTTCATTATTCCGAATGCCCTGATAACTGCCGAGTCGCCATCAGATAGTAGCGGGAAGGTGATGCCGTGTTTAGCAGCAAAGTCCGAGAGGATTTCTATAGGGTCGTTACTTATTGCGAAAACCGAGTAGCCCGCTCCCTCAAGGCTTTCGTTCACTGCCTGCAGTTGAACCAACTGCGTCATGCAGGGGGGTCACCAGTACGCGGAACGGTGGAACACCACCACTCCCCCATTTGCACGAAGGGACTTAGCTACATCACGTAGAATCCCGTGCTGGTCCGGAAGAACAATCGGTGGAACGACTTCGCCGATCTCAGGGCCTGTATGAAAGTCGCTCTCAGGTTGCCTGCGAGTTGCTCGTGTGAGTTCTTGAGGACTGTAGAAGCCGAATTCGTCGTAGTACTGATTTTCGGATTGCGACACAACGGCTTCCTTGCTTGGCGACGAGTCCAACCTTACACAGGTAGACGCCTAGCGTTATCGGAGTTGAGTCACTGTTCGACTGCGTACTGCTGAAGATCCGACAATGTCGCCCATTCGAGGGTAGCGATGTGTGTAGCTGCCAATCGTACCTTAGGGGCCGCACCCGCCTCGAAGGCTTCCTGCCATCGCGGCGCGCAAAGACACCACGAGTCTCCATCTTTGAGTCCATTGAAACCGAACTCTGGGTGGGGAGTGCTTAGGTCATTACCGACACTTTTAGAGAATTCCAGAAATTCGTCAGTAACGACTGCGCAGACTGTGTGAACCCCGAGATCGCCGGTTCCGGTGTTACAACAACCGTCGCGGTAATAACCCGTAAGTGGGTCGAAGCTGCAGTCTTCTAACTCAGTTCCAAGAACATTTTTCGCCATGCGTTTAAGTTAGACGAACGCAACCGTCGTGGAAATTGCTGACTCAAGTTAGAAAGCGAAAGCTAGGAGAAAAGAAATTTATTGAGCGCGAAGCCGATGCTTGTAAAGAAAACAAATACTGCTACGCCAGCTACTCGCCCATATTTTTTATATAGCCAAACTGTAAAAGACCAATGATTCACGTAGTCGGGATCATGGAGGCGTTTCAGCATGCCCGTCAGCGCCAAGCACGGGCAGCCCATCAGACCTATCTGCAAAATAACGGTGGTGACGACGATAGAAACGTATAGCTCGCCAGGAAACCGAGCCGCTCCCCAGAGAACTAACAAGATAACGAACGGCATGTGGACGAGGTCAATGACATGACCCAAAATCCACCATGTTTTGGTATCCAGCCGACGCTTCGTCATTCTGGAGAGTTTCGTCTTATGTAAAGACCAGAGCAAGAACGGACAGCACTAATACGCTAGTTGCAGGTAGCGCTTTTTTAGGGCGGTCGCCTGCTCGGTAATGCATGGCAACTGCTCCAACCATCAGTAGGGCTAATAATCCAGCAGAAGGCGTTACTAGAACATCAACCCACAAACCCACTATCAGGAGAAGCGCAAGTATTATTTTCGCGGCCCCTACGAGGTAAACAGTTCCACTGGGAAAGCCGTAGACGTCGAATTCTTCGGGGAGGTTTTTAGCTCCACCCCCGCGATAGTCAGTCTCCTTGTTAAATCGCAGGATCCAAACATTCAGGATCCACAGGGCGGCCGCGAGTTGAGCTGCATTTCCCACGAAAGTCACCGCACGACCTTACCTCTAACGTTTTGGCTTCCCACTCATTACATGGCCTCGCCAAGGTGCCCAAGGCCTCACGACATTACTTACTAAACGTTTGTTTATGATATAATTCGTGGAGATGAAATCAAATAGCAGCCGGAAAAGAGGCAACGGCATGAAGAGTTACAGAGTTCAATACGACCTTAGAACTGATGAAGAAATTGCTAATTGGACCTACGCAGGCCCTCCCCAGTTCGGACCTCGCGCTCGCCGCAAAGGGCTGGTTGCAAGAATAATTCGCAAAATTCTCGGAGAGAGCAAACATCGCAATTACCCAGATGGCGGATTTCGAGATCACCACCGACAAGCCGCCTAACCAGCTTCACAACCCTCAAGAACGTGAGCTAGGCCTTCCCCCGCATTGATAACCAGCCGAAAGAGCGCCAATACGCACATAGAAATACGAATCTGGCAGCACCGACCAGCGAAAACTGTCGAATTCGTAAGAAGGCACGTCGCAGTAATAGTGGCACCGACCCGACACATAGCAAGCCCTTAGCTCTTTATTAGCTCTGTCGTAAACGACAACCTGGAGCCGATTAGGGCGACTGCTTGGACCTACTTTCGTGGGCTCGAAAGCGTGGACATGTTGACTTAGAGAGTGTTGCTTAGTACCCAAAGGCACTTGAAGACCGTCGGCCACTAGAAAAATCGCCATAAGGGAAAGCCCAACAAGTAACTTTCGTAACCACCTAGCCATAACGAGACCCTATGAGCCCTGTCTAGCTGAGGCTCATGTAGCTAATTCCCATTAGCGTAAGAAGCAATGGAGAGCTTCTGGAAACGGCAAATACAACTGAACAAGCGGCTACTCGTTTATGGCATTGCCCTTTTCGTCCTTCTGTACCTACTAGCGGTGTATCAAGGTTTTGACGCCATCAGATCTCTGCCTACTGAGAATCAAACCAACACCAATTTCCAAGGAGCACATGGCCAATTCTCTGCGCTCAAGCATCTTGTGGTGAGTGCTCCGCACTAGTCAACCAGTGCTTAAAAATACGTAGTGGAAACCTCAGTCCGCCGTTAGTCTTCACTGCGGATCGCCCCGTTTGCCAGGACCCCCTTTAGTTCTGCACGGGGCGGTCTTTTAGGTTTTCACCATGGGCAATGTCGGCAACCCGATTCACAGCACCACGACCTGTTCTTCAGATATCTCTCAGTGAAAACTTGATAGCCGGTTTCTGGGTCTATGTAACTGTCTTCGCATGCAGCTTGCGCTCGATCATGCTCTTTGCGCGCTGCCTCGGAGGTCACGCGAATCAATTCTACGTGAGTAATCCGTTGTCCGGAACTCTCTCCGGTATTAACGTCGTGACAGGAATTGGTCGCGGGGGCGAAAAATGGCGCATCGACAACAACAGCGGAGCGCTGCGCGCAGGTCTCCCCTGACGACAAATACTCGATCTCAACCTCATGACGATCGCGGCACAAATCTGACCCGATGAAAGGCCCCTCAGTGCGCGACATCAACTTAAACGATCCGATGAGCGTGAATGATCCAAATTCCTATTGGTCTGACTTTCGCAGTGAAGGTCCCGTTCAATGGAGCGAAAGTCACCGCGCTTGGGTGGTGCTAGATCACGCCGAATTAAGCGAGGCTTTTCGTGATGGTCGGCTCCTTTCCGCCGATCGGGTAACACCACTAGAACGAGTTGCACAGCACCGCCCCGCAAGCTTTGCGAAAGTTGTGGAACTTTTAGGGGGCTGGATGGTGTTTCGCGACCCCCCTCTACACACTCACCTCCGCGATCCGTTACGCAACGTATTCACCCCTCGACGAATCGCCTCTTTCGAGGAGACAGTCACGCGCGTGGTGAGTGAGATAGTCAACTCCTTACCTAATGAAATCGACTTCAGAAAGGAATTCGCCGGACCATTACCGGCTTGGGTAATAGCTGAGATTATGGGTGTGAAGTCCGATGAGCGAGACCTTTTCCAAGGCTGGTCTGATGATCTTGCAACGATCGTGTTTGCCACTGACCCCCACGTCACTGCTCCTGAGCAATCAACCGCAGCGGCGGGCGAATTCAGCGAATTTTTTCAGCACCTAATAAGACGAGAACGAGCCAACCCGTCCGGCACGTTGATGACGCTTTTGGTGGAAGGCGCTGGGGATCAATTATCGGATCTTGAGTTGGTTGGGGCCTGCACTCTTATTCTGTTCGCTGGGCATGAGACAACGACGTCGCTGTTAATGAACACGATGGGTCTGTTGGCTACCCAACCAGACGTCGTCGAGCAACTTAGAGCAGCGGATACAGAAAGGGCGATTGAGGAATTCCTTCGTGTTCTCGGCCCAACTCGAAGCATGTACCGAAAAGTCGCTGTAGCCCACGAGCGCGGTGGGAAAGAATTACGCGCAGATGACAATGTTTTGCTCTGCGTCGCCGCAGCTAACCATGACCCTGCTGCGTTCGACAAGCCGGGCGACTTAGACCTTGACCGAGATCCGAACCCGCACCTTACATTTGGATGGGGCCTGCATCATTGCCTGGGAGCACACCTGGCTCGACTCGAGGCTCGTATCGCTCTCGAAGCTTTGTTGGCAAAATACAAGGAGTTCGTGCCTCTTGCGCCAGTTCCCCCTATTGAGGGAACAGTGATTTCTTCTATTCAGCAGCCCTTAAAGTTGGGATTGTCGGGAAGGAACTCTGCTGCTGGAGCCACCTAAGTCAGGTTTGGCGGTCGTGAACTCCCAAAAACTTTGAGTAGTCGGTGCTCAATGCCACGATCGCGTGGCGTTCAGTTCCGTTTTCTCTTTCAACGTTTGGAGCCTCGTACTCTGCTGACGTCATCATGTCGATAAACGCCGATGGGCGTGGGTACAAAACGAGCGACACATAATCCCAGGGCCCATCAGGCAGGTTCCCCAAAGCACTGGCAACCACTGGGCCAGCCCAAAGGATTGTCCCTCTGTTCGCTTTCAAAAGGTCGATGACCGCACGACTGTATCTCTGATAGGCATCCCAGCCACTTCCGTGGCCATCCAGCGACTTCTCCCGAAACTTCATCAAGTTGAGCATCACAACCGGTTCGTCTACATCGAGACCCTGCAGCTCCTCAACATTCAAGATTTCGCGATGCACGCTCATGTCTTCTCCCTCGCTTATTTCAGAGTGGTCAGCACACACGAAATGTCACTGCCAGGAAACTGTTAGCTGGCAACTCAACGAGGGCAGCTCGCCCTCGCTTGGTTTCATGCGGCACGCGACGCACCTCGTTTGGCTTATCCCAAGAGTTTGCCGCTGACGGATCGTGATGATGTAAAAGTTCGCTCGATATCGCTTCAAGCTCAGCTCCGGCAAGCTCAATCTCTAGGTCGACGACCTGATCTGTTGACCGGTTGACCGCATATACGTAGAGATCTGAGCCTGCATTCAAAATAGCTGCGCCGTCGATCATGTCGATTTCAGAAAAATCTGGCGAAGAAAGCATTGGACCTTCGTACCCCACTCGTAAGGAGTTACCTAGACGCCGGTCAACAAACATAGCTAGAGCTTCGTAAATGGTTTGCAGCAGAATCTCATCGCCACGAGTCATGACCGGAGCAATAACGTTCACAATTTGAGCAATATTTGCGATTTTTACTACGTCAGCGTGACGAATAAAGCTCATCAAAAACTGAGCGCAAACCAGCGCGTCCTGCAAATCGTAGGTTTCTTCCACTAGATGCGCAGGGAATGCTCCGTCAGCCCACATTCCAGTTCGGTTTCGGGTGCGGTACCAAACATTCCATTCATCGAATGCGATAAACGGCCGCCGCGATGAGCGGCGCATGCCCGCCACATATCGACATGCGGCATCAACTTCGTTGATCTGGCGGTCAATCGCCGCACCAGAGGCCAAAAAGGCATCGCTGTCGCCGGAATAGTTGTCGAGATACCGGTGCGTAGATATGTAATCGGCGAAACCGCCCACTGCCTCAAGCGCTAAGCGGTCCCATTCGAGGTACGTCTCGCTGTCTGTAAGCGAGGTTCCTGAGACGACTAGTTCGATTGACGAGTCAACTAGCTTCATCATGTGAGCCGCCTGGCGAGCCTTTGTTCCATATTCAATAGCCGACGAATGCCCAATTTGCCATGGCCCGTCCATTTCGTTACCTAAACACCAAACGGGCACCGACAACGAGTCAGTAGCTGTGTTTTCACGTTTTTGGACTATGTCTGTTGGTAATCGACTGTTGGTGTACTCGACCCAATCAGCTGCCTCCTCCGGAGATCCGGTGCCAAGGTTGACTGCGAACATTGGCGACCAACCAACGCGCCCACAAAGCCCCAAGAACTCATCCGTACCGAAGGTATTTGGTTCGATCGTTCCCCAGGCAAGTTCACGCCGAGTCGGCCGATCAGCAATGGGGCCGATGCCGTCTCTCCAATGATAGTTCGAAACAAAGTTGCCACCCGGATAGCGCATAACGGAAAAGTCGAGCGCTGCAAGCGCCGCCAACACATCAGCCCTGCATCCGTATTCGTCTGCGTGAACAGATTCCGGATCGTAGACACCTTCGTAAACAGCGCGTCCCATGTGTTCAAGGAAGCCACCAAAGATTCTGCTATCGACAGGTCCCACGTGATGCACTGGGTGCAAATGAAATTTGGCGGTCGTCACGTTTCAATCGTAGTTGGCTTGATAAGAGCTCAACTGAAGAGACTATAAATCGACGCAATTGTTGCCGTGCCTCAGAGCAAGTAATCGCATTTAGCTATATTGCGTTCGACATATGTATTCAAGGTTGGGGTGCGCTAATGACAAGAAGCAGGTGGATCACCGAAATGGGCTTAGGAGTCGACGTTCACGGCTCGGACTACACCAAAGCCGGCAAAAGAGCGATCTCTGATGCCCTTCGACACAGCAGCCTCAGCTTTTTTCAGGCCACCGACAAATCAGTTGACCAAATGCACGTTCAGGTGATTATTGGCGCGGCGCAGCCTGATCTGATCGACACCGCTGAACTGGCACGCGAGGTTCCCTACGGAACGGTTGAGGTGACGGTAACCAGCGGGGGTCTTGATGTGCTTTCCGAGGACGGTTCCGATCAAATAACAATGGTCAACGCCGCAATTTTAGTCAGCTTCATCGACTAAAGACCCCGTCTCGCTAGATGTTCGAGCATAGACACCTGTCTAAGAGTTCGACGCGGCGCACTTCCAGTTGATGGTCATTGCAGTAGCAGTCGCATCAAATTGATGCGGTTAGAGTTTGAGCGGTGTCAAACTTTCGACAATTACCGGACCCGCACGTGCCAAAACAGGGTCAAGAATCAGTCTGGAATTACCCAAGGCCTCCTGCTTTGGACAAATCCCATCTTTTGGTCGAAGTTTTCTTTGGCGGAGTGCAAATTGCGAAGAGCCAAAGCTCACTGAGAGTATTAGAAACCTCTCACCCTCCTACTTTCTACATTCCTCCGGATGATATTGACGCGCAGTTTTTTTCTCAGACAGAGGCGTCAAGCTTTTGTGAATGGAAGGGCGTCGCTTCCTACTGGGATATAACTGTCGAGAAAGTCACCGTTGAGCGAGGGTCGTGGGCATATCTAAATCCCGCTGCGCCTTTCGATGAACTTCGCGGCTATTTTTCTTTTTATCCCTCACTATTCGAGTGTTATGTAGATGGAAGGGTCGTGAAACCCCAACCGGGCAAGTTCTATGGGGGTTGGGTCACGAGCGATGTAGTCGGTCCGTTTAAAGGTACTCCTGGTTCGGAGTGGTGGTGAGCAGTTCAGCAATCACGTCAGGGATGAAGCGCTATTAAAGCCCGCCTAGTTGGAGAATTTCTCACTGGGCAGACCAGCCTCCGTCAACCATGAGAGTAGTGCCGCTTATAAGAGCTGCTGCTGGCGACGACAAGAACACCACTGCACCCACGACATCTTCCACTTGCCCGAACCTCCCCATTGGAATTCGCGCCAGCAAATCGCCTCCAATCGCGGGATCGTTCAGTCGGTCGTGCGTGAGGGGTGTCTCAATTGCAGTTGGACCTATAGCCACCACCCGAATTCCAAGCGGTGCTAGCTCGACAGCGGTGGACTTAGTAAATCCTTCAACAAAATGCTTGGTCGCAGAGTAGACGCTGTTGTTAGCTCGACCATTGACCCCGAAAGTGGAAGACATGTTGACGATAACTCCTGACCGTTGCTGCGTCATAATTTTCGCCGCTGCTTGGGCCACCAGAACCGTTCCGCGGCAGTTAATTCTGAGCATGTCATCTAAATCTTCTGCGGAGAGATCGTTCAAACTAGAAGCTCGAAGAATTCCGGCATTGTTAATCAAGATGTCCAAACGATCTATTTGCCCTATGGCATGACTTACTGCTGATGCGTCGCTTACATCACAAACAATTTTTTGTGCGCTGCGGCCGATTGCTTCTATACGCATCGCAACCTCATCAAGCTCTGAGTCGGTCCGGCTCATGAGCACGAGATCTGCACCCGCCTCGGCCAGGGCAACTGCGCATGCTTTGCCTATACCTCGCCCAGCTCCCGTTACTAATGCAATTTGCCCATCTACCCTCATCGAAGGCAACACAGATTTATTCATGTGCGGAACCTTACTGGGCTGAGGTGACTCCTATTGCGGGTCCGGTGACCTTGGCGAGCATCTGCGCTGGGTCTCGCTAGATCTGGAATATCAAACTTTCTCTATTTGCCCGCCTCGCACTAATCGACCTGGCATCTGACCCGTATGAACACCATTTTCATAGGTGACTACTCCGTCGCAGATAGTGGCCGTATACCCGTCAGCTTTTTGGACGAGACGTTTTCCGCCTGATGGAAGGTCGTAAACCATTTCTGGGTCATGAAGGCGAACATTTTCGTAATCGATAATGTTGATATCCGCCTTATAGCCAGTTGCTATTACCCCTCGGTCAACGAAGCCGTAGACTTGAGCGGTGTCTTGGGTCATCTTGTGGACAACGAACTCAAGCGGCAATTGAGGACCTTTGCTTCGGTCTCGGGTGCCGTAAGCAAGCATGTACGTTGGCACGCTTGCATCACACAGAACACCAACATGGGCACCACCGTCAGACAGCCCGAAAACAGACTGCTTTCTGCCAATAAAGTCGAATTGAGGTTGCACGGTGTAGTCATAATCGCCAAAAAGATAAAGAATCGGGCGGCCTTGAGCCATGGCATCCATTAAGGCTTCTCGGACAGACACACCCCTCTGAGCGGCTAGACCTGCAAGCGAATCTTCATATCCGGGTTCATAAGAGAGGTCTTCGGGCAAAACGAACATTCTTTCCCATGAGGAGATCATTTTGTTCGTATCTTTGTCCCGAGCAATTTTAGGTTCATCAGCCAGAACCTGCTGTCTGAATTCATCGGACCGGAGGGCTTTCTTCTGTTCCTCTAGGGGCAAATGTCGAATGGAGTCGTATGAAGGAAATTGGCGCATAGGGTTCACTGTTCCCTCAAGCGTCATCAAAATTGACGCCAGACGTGCACCTGCCTGGGGTCGAATCTCGATTCCTTCTCCCTGGAGACGTTCCGCTAAAAGCCAGATCTCTTCTCCTGTTTCAGGTGTGACAAGCGTGGTTAGCGGGCGCCCAGTCGTTCTCGCCATGTGCTCAATCCAAGCTAATTCGTCTTCATTTTTGAGATGGTCAGAAATTATCTCTATCGCGCCATGATCAACGTGCGAGAACGCCTCAGCTATCGCAATCATTTCATCGCTACTGGCGTTTGTTCCAGGAACCAAATTCCCTGCCTTATCGCGATGGCCGTAAAACCGGCTCGTACTGAAGCCCACTGCGCCCGCCTCGAGCGCTTCTTTAGTGATACGACTCATCTCCTGCATATCCTCTGCGGTGGCATCGTCGTAGCAGCGCTCACCCATAACGAAATGACGGATAGCTACGTGTGGTGCCTGAGCTGCAACATCAATCGCATACGGGGTGTCGATTACGTCTAAGTACTCAGCGAAAGTCTGCCAGCCCCACGGGATGCCTTCATGCAGCGCTGTACCGGGAATATCTTCGACGCTTTCCATCAGTTCGACTAGTTCATTTTCGGTACCGGGCCGAACAGGAGCAAAGCCGACGCCGCAGTTTCCCATCACGATTGTCGTGACACCGTGCCACGAGGACGGCGTCACTTCTTTGTCCCAGCAAACTTGTCCGTCGAAGTGAGTGTGGATATCAACAAATCCCGGCGTGACTATTTGGCCAGTTGCGTCGATTTCTTTTTTGCCAACCCCAGGTACGTCGCCAACTGCGACTATTTGGCCTTCGGAAACTGCTACGTCAGCCGTGAAGCCAGCTGACCCAGTTCCGTCGATAACTGTGCCATTTCGGATAACGAGTTCGTATTCCATCGCTCTTCCCCTTTGAAGGCTCCCAAGATTATTACCCTAAGCCCCACTCACCCGTAGGTTATTGGTTTTCTAGCAAACAAGCAGCAAGACAACGGGGCTCGCTATCTGAGCAGAGACCAAATCACGTTACGTGCACGCCACAAAACAACCTTGTTGGCAGAGAACCTCTAAACACCGATTCAGCACTTTCGACAAAATCGACGCCACCTTTCAAGACGCTGCAGGCATGCGCCAGTCAGAGTCGCGCAGTTAAGTTTTCCGACTAGATATTTGCTGCTCTTTAATAAATAGCTAGGACTTCAGCAACGACAATAAGTGCGATAACGACGAAGTTCACAACCCTAAAGACGGGAAGTGGCACATCGCTAAAGCGCTTTCCAACATTGCTGGCCTGAAAATCTTCCGGTAAGTCCTGCGCTATTGCAAATAGGTCCTGCATGCAATCGTCCATAAAGAAGAACGTCCAAAGCGACGTAAGGACGGCCACTGCCGCCAACGCTAACTGAATCCCAGAGTCTTCAAGCCCGGCACCGGCAAATCCAAGAACAACCAGCAAGCCTGTATGAAAGACAGCAAAGAACATCATCATCGCCCGCGCATCTGCGGCCCGAGCGGAGAGCAGATCGACGTAGTCCTCGGTATCCATTTTCATTACACAACCTCTATTCGAATTTGTGCAGAAGTGTTCCATAGATTTTCAAAATATCGAGGATTTGAGCA
>DKNM01000005.1:1869-3722 GCA_002470695.1 Candidatus Neomicrothrix sp. UBA7388 | reverse complement strand
CCCTGAGTACGCGAACGCAGGTCGTTAGCGTAACCGAACATCTCCGATAGCGGCACTTGAGCGTCAATTACTTGTGCAGTACCACGATTTTCCATTTGTCCAACACGACCTCTGCGAGCGTTTAAGTCGCCTATCACGTCGCCCATATAGTCCTCAGGCGTCACTACTTCTACCGACATAATCGGTTCAAGAAGAACAGGTCCCGCCGCTCGAGCTGCTTCGCGCATAGCCATTGTGCCAGCAATCTTGAATGCCATTTCCGATGAGTCGACATCGTGGGTTGAGCCATCAATGAGCGATACCTTCACGTCAACCATGGGGAATCCAGCAAGTGGTCCATTATCCATAGAGGACTGTAAGCCAGCGTCTACCGAGCTGATGTATTCCTTAGGGATTACACCGCCCTTAATGGTGTCATCAAAGACATATCCTTCTCCCGCCTCACTCGGCTCAAGATTGATAACAACCACTGCGTACTGACCTGAGCCACCACTTTGTTTGATATGACGATATTCGAACTTTTGAACCTGTTTGGTAATCGTTTCTCGGTATGCAACTTGAGGCTTTCCGATTGTGGCGTCCACGCGGAACTCTCTCAGCATGCGGTCGACAAGTACTTCTAGGTGAAGTTCACCCATGCCGGAAATGACAGTTTGTCCAGTCTCTTCGTCCGTCTGAACCCGGAACGTTGGATCTTCTTCGGAAAGCGCTGACAAGGCCTTGCCAAGCTTGTCTTGGTCGCCCTTTGATCGGGGCTCAACGGCAACGTGCACCACTGGTTCGGGGAAGGTGAGCTGTTCAAGAACGATTGGTTGATCAGGTGCGCAGAGCGTATCGCCGGTACGAGTGTTTTTGAGCCCGATACCTGCAACAATGTCACCGGCTTGAATATCGTCGCGATCTTCACGGTTGTTCGCATGCATCTGCAGGATTCGACCGATTCGCTCTTTGTTTCCAGTAGTGGTGTTAAGCACCTGACCGCCTTTTTCAAGGCTGCCGCTGTAGACCCGGAAATAGACAAGCTTGCCAACGTGCGGATCGGTCATGATCTTGAAGGCAAGCGCTGAGAAGGGCTCGTCGTCCTGTGGCCGACGCTCCAATGTCTCTTCGCCGTTCAGAGTTGTTCCATCGATTGCCGGAATATCAAGTGGAGATGGCAGGTAGCGGGTCACTGCGTCGAGCAACGGTTGCACGCCCTTGTTCTTAAACGCTGTTCCTGTCAAAACAGGGACTATTTCGTTTGCGATTGTTCCTCGCCGAATTGCGTCGTGGAGTACGTCTTCTTCGACGTCTTCACCCTCTAGATAGGCCATCATGATGTCCTCATCAACATCGGAAAGGACCTCAAGCAGTTTTGATCGGTACTCCTGGGCTTCAGCTTGCATCTCGTCGGGAATATCGACAATGTCGTAGCTTGCGCCTAGATCTTCTCCCTGCCAAATGATTGCGTTCATGGCCACGAGGTCAACAACTCCTGCGAAGTCAGCCTCGTTGCCGATAGGAAGCTGGAGAACTGCGACGTTGGCATCGAGCCGATCAACAATGCTTGCGAGGGAGTCATAAAACGAGGCGCCAGTTCGGTCGAGCTTATTGATAAAGCACATTCGCGGAACGCCGTATTTATCTGCCTGCCTCCAGACAGTCTCGGTTTGCGGTTCTACGCCCGCTACTCCGTCAAACACGGCTACAGCACCATCAAGTACACGTAAAGAGCGCTCTACTTCAACGGTGAAATCGACGTGGCCTGGTGTGTCAATGATATTAATGACATGGTCATTCCACATACACGTTGTTGCAGCCGAGGTGATGGTGATGCCTCGCTCTTGTTCTTGCTCCATCCAGTCCATGGTGGC
>DKNM01000005.1:0-1541 GCA_002470695.1 Candidatus Neomicrothrix sp. UBA7388 | reverse complement strand
TC
Source organism: Candidatus Neomicrothrix sp. UBA7388 (assembly GCA_002470695.1). Taxonomy (GTDB): domain Bacteria; phylum Actinomycetota; class Acidimicrobiia; order Acidimicrobiales; family Poriferisodalaceae; genus UBA7388. The sequence goes on along the minus strand of DKNM01000005.1, from coordinate 1,539 downwards.
ATGGACTTCACCGATTTTGTAGTTAACTCCGGTGTAGTAAAGGATACGTTCGGTTGTGGTTGTTTTCCCAGCGTCGATGTGGGCCATAATGCCGATATTTCGGACGCGGTCAAGAGATTGATTGCGTGGCATGAGAACTCTGCTTACGTTTCAGGAGGTTGAGGGGTTAGGGATGTTTGCAGGGGCAAAATTGTTGAATTCGCAAGGAAACGAATCCACAACCTAGTGTGCCGGTTGCGGCGCTCTAGTGGGGTGACCGGGCTGGATTTCATTACCACCGGTAGTGAGCGAAAGCTTTGTTCGCTTCAGCCATTCGGTGGGTATCTTCTCGTCGTTTTGTCGCGGAACCGGTGCCGTTCGATGCGTCAAGCACTTCATTGGCAAGACGTTCAGCCATGGTCCGTTCACGACGCTCTCGCGAGTAATCAACAATCCAGCGAATCGCCAGCGTGTTCGCTCGCCTCGGACGAACTTCGACCGGAACTTGGTATGTAGCTCCACCGACACGACGGCTCTTAACTTCGAGTTGAGGCTTAGTGTTGTCAACTGCCCGCTTGAGAACGCTTAGGGCTTCACCGCCGGTCTTTTCTGACACCAGGTCAAGTGCATCGTAAACAATGCGTTCCGCTGTCGCTCTCTTACCACGCTGCAGAACTTTGTTGATGACTTGCGTCACAAGAGTTGAGTCATAAACAGGATCCGCTGCCAGTTGACGCCTAGGGGCTGCACCACGACGAGGCATTTTAGTTCTCCCTCTTTGCGCCGTACCGGGAACGAGCTTGTTTACGAGAAGAGACACCAGAAGCATCAAGAGAGCCACGCACCACTTTGTAACGGACACCCGGGAGGTCCTTTACACGCCCACCGCGGACGAGAACAATGCTGTGCTCTTGGAGATTATGACCTTCACCAGGGATATAAGCGGTGACTTCGATACCACTTGTCAGACGCACGCGAGCAACTTTTCGGAGGGCTGAATTCGGTTTCTTTGGTGTGTGGGTATACACGCGTGTGCAGACCCCACGGCGTTGGGGGGAACCTTTTAGAGCCGGAGTCTTGGCCTTGGTAGGTTTTGATTTGCGGCCTTTGCGGACCAACTGCTGGATTGTGGGCACCAAGTTCCTCTGATTAAGCGAGTTACAATACGATTTATCTTCGGTCTTTCGAGCTCAGCATTAACGAGCTCTTGTAACAAGACCGATTGATAATGCTACGAGTCGCGTCACGGAGAGGCAACCTCGAGCTTCTGCCAACACTCATTATTTATTTGGTGTAAGGGATAATCGAACAATGTTTAACGACGCGTGAACCTCTCGACTACTGCTGTCATGACCTCATCCAAGTTAGATCTATTTGACGTGACAGTAACTACGACCATCGTGTGGAGAGGCAAGACACCCCAAACCCTTCCTTCGAGTTGGGTTACGGATCCTGACATAGGGCCCCATCTCGAAATTTGCGAGTCGCCGATTGCGGATCGGAACCCATCTAAAAACGACATATTCCCGACCACCGGATCTGAGACTCTCAGCATCATCA
>DKNM01000011.1 GCA_002470695.1 Candidatus Neomicrothrix sp. UBA7388 | reverse complement strand
ATCTTGAGCGAAGTGAAATTATTGACCTAATGCTCCTAGCTGTCGGCGCCACGTCTTGCGTAGACGATCTAAAGTCGTGCTATGTCAACGATGCGAGCAACCCGAATGGTTGACGTGGGTCGAATGGTCTGTGAAGAGATCGAAATCCCATCAATCAGCGATGGCCAAGTTCTGGTCGAGAGTGAAATGGCGTCAATCTGCGGGAGTGACCTTCACGTGGTGATGATGGGCGCCGGGGTCAACCACGCCTTTCCGTGCCCTCATGGCTATCCGGGTCATGAAGGAATTGGTCGAATCGTCGAATCCAAAGTTCGGCACCTTTCAGAAGGTCAGCACGTGCTGACGTTTCCTAACCCTCCGGTAGGTGAATGCTTTAATGAATATCAGCGAGTTGGTGGTGACTACTGCACGGTCTTACCTGAAACGGACCTACCCCGCTCGCATCTGTTGATGGCGCAGCAATTAGGCACGGTTATCTACGCAATGCGCCAGCACCCGCGCGACGTGTCCGGAGAAACCGTGGTGGTAATGGGGCAAGGATCGGCAGGGTTGTTTTGGACCTATATGTTGAAGAAAGCAGGTGCCGAGCAGGTAATAGTTTCTGACTTATCAGACACCCGTCTTGCTGTAGCCAAATCTTATGGTGCTGACACTTGTATCAATGCGGATAACGGGAGCCTTTATGGCGTGGTTGGAGATCTAACAGCTGGAGCAGGCGCAGATTACCTAGTTGAGGCAGTGGGGCGAGCAGAAACCTTTCGTGAATCGGTTGATCATGTCCGCATAGATGGACAAATAATGTGGTTCGGTTTGCCAAGCGTTGACCAAGATATTGACATGCGCTTCCACAAATTTTTTCGTAAGCGCCTCCGAGCGGCCAGCACCTACGGCGCGCAGGACGAGGTTGACGCTGTTTCGTTCAGAGAGGCTCTGGAATTAATTTCCTCTGGAGCTATCGACGTAGCGCCGTTACTGAGTCACGTATTCCCGGTGGAACTTATCGATGAAGCCATGCACCTTGCGCACGAGCCTCACGCCGATGATGCTTTAAAGGTTTCAATTGACTTCAGATGATTTTTTGACGTCATCCAAGGGTTTTTGCGTACCTACCAGTCTTGAGAATTTTGAAGGAGCATGTGAGTCGTGAGAGTAATTGTCACTGGAGGGGGCGGCTTCTTGGGACGCCTTCTGATTGAGGAACTTCAAGGTGAAGGATTCGACGAGATTGTTGTTATAGATATTGGTGATGTGGAGGTAGCGGGGTGCACGGTTATTCAAGGCGATATTGCGCATGAAGATATTTTGCCTGAGCTACTTGCGGATGACTCTTGCACAATTTTCCACTTGGCGTCTGTAGTAAGCGCCGGGGCTGAAGCCGACTGGGAACACGCTATTGACCAAAACATTGGTGGGATGCTGAAGCTATTGGAAGCTTGCCGCCAATCAGGGCATTACCACAGGGTGATTTTCACTAGCACCCTTGCTGTGTTTGGTGGAGCAGCGGCCGGCGGCCTAGTGGGTGATTTAGTAAAGCAAACTCCTTCTGGAACTTATGGAACAACAAAAGCCGTCGGCGAGCTCCTTATCAATGACGCAACTCGCAAAGGGCACATCGATGGAAGAACAGCGCGCCTTCCAACTGTCATTGTTCGCCCTGGAGCACCGAACGCCGCCGCCTCGGGCTTCGCATCGGGGATGTTTCGTGAGCCTTTGGCCGGGCTGCCGAGCATCGTACCGGTCGGTGAGGAAACAGTTATGGTCGTCGGCTCTGCGCAGAACACTGCAAGATGCATTCGCTTGTTGGCCGATTTAGATGGTGAAAAACTTGGCTTAGATCGAGCAGTTGGTATCCCCGGCTTGAGCGCGACGGTTGCAGAAATGCTTGCCGCTTTGGAAACCGTTGGGGGTGAAGAAGCCCGTGCTCTTATCTCTATGGAGTACGACCTGGCAACTGATCAATTGGTCCAGAGCTGGCCAGCCATATTGGATGATCAGAGAGCCCGAGATCTCGGCTTTCCGGCGGACGCGGATCTCGAGTCTATGATTCGCTCATATGTTGAAATGATCAACCGCTAATTGACTCCAGCGCTTGAATAATTATTTCGCAACCTTCAGCCATCTCATCTTCATTGACGTTCAACATTGGGGTGAGTCGAATGACGTTGCCGTATAAGCCGCCCTTACCAACTAAGAGGCCGTTATCTTTGCAGGCCTCAATAAGCTTCGCTGCGGCAGCAGCATTTGGCTCAATACTGTCAGGCTGGACGCACTCGATTGCTTGCATTAAGCCTTTGCCTCGAAGCTCGGCAACCCAGTCGGTCTTTTGGCAAGCGTCTGCAAGAAGATCGGTCATCTGCTCTCCCCGCGCGGCGGCATTTGCCTGCAGTTCATGATCTTTGACGTATTTAAGCGTTGCTCGTCCCGCCACAACCGATAGGGGATTGCCACCAAAAGTCGTGAATGAAGTCCTATCGAGAACATTCATGACTTCAGCCCTCGCTACGCATCCAGCTAGAGTTATCCCGTTGCCGACGCCCTTCGCGAAGGTAAGTATGTCCGGGGTAATGCCATGGGCTTCATAGCCCCAAAAGTGATCACCTGTTCGACCCCACCCAGTTTGCACCTCATCGCTAATAAACAAGATGTCGTTTGCGGAAAGTACTTTGTGCATGGCGCCGAAAAATCCGTCAGGAGGGGTCGCAAATCCTCCTACCCCCTGAATCGGCTCTGCGATGAGTGCGGCGAAGCCGCCAGCGTCAGTCATATCCAGAAGCTGAACCAAATCAGAAACACACGCCTGCGTAAAGGCCTCGTCCTCGAGGTCCTTGAAGGGACTCCTGAGTCGGTAAGGACCCTGAACAAAGTGGACATCGAGACCGCTGTAGCTGCTTGTAAGCCAACTTCGGTGCGAGGTAACAGCTTGCGTGGTCAATGACCTCCCGTGGTAGCTGTTCCGCATGGCCAAAATCTGGTTAGAGCCGCGATAATTGGTAGCCAGCAGAATAGCGGTGTCGTTGGCTTCCGAACCAGATGTCGTGAATAACACCCTTGCGTCGGGGATTCCGGACTCGGCAGCTACCTCCTCGGCGAAAGAAATAACTTCTTCGTTCATATACAAAGTCGAAGTGTGCATCACCTTTGTGGCCTGTCTTTGGACAGCTTCTATTACCTCTGGAACTGAGTGTCCGATCATCGTCGTCAAAATTCCGCCGAAGAAGTCAAGGTATCTTTTGCCTTCGAGATCCCATACATAGCTGCCTTTTCCGTAATCAATAGAAATTGGTGTCTCGTACAAAGGTGTGACGAAGGATGGGAGAACTGCTTTATATCGTTTGAGTAACTCTTCGTTAGTGGTCATGTTGAATTTCGAGAATAGTTTCTTGGTCTTTTTACTTTGCTCGCCCACGCTACTTCAGGGAACCGACAGGTCGACCGTTGCAGTTGTGCAACCAACGGCAAAAATAGGTATTGGTTCATAAAAGTGCACCGTTGCCGGACAACCCTCGGTCGCGCCTGAAACGGCAATAAAGGTCCGGATCTCAAAGGCGCCCTGCCCTGCGTCCATGTAGGCCTGACTATCGCTGTATGCGAGAAGAGACTCTTTATCGCATTTGGACCAGTGATTAAGAAATTCCCTGTCCCAAACCTCATTAATTTTGCCGCTATCCGGAGTAGCCGGCCAGTGACTTATGCCGCCTGTCCCGATTAGAGCAACTCGCTCGGGGACTGAATCGGCTGCCTCTCTGAGAGCTTGGCCGAACTCCCAAGCCCGATGCAGAGGTGCTAGGGGAGGGCCTTGGCAGTTAATGTTCGCCGGCACAATCGGAAGCTCATATTGGGGGGTGAGGAAATGAAGGGGAACCATGATTCCGTGATCAAATTTCCACTCCTCGGCGTAACTGACGTCACTTCGCTCCATGACTTTGCTAATCAGTCGCTCTGATAAAGAGCGGTTCCCTGGAATCCGAGTCTTTTCGATGCCTAGCCACTCTGGATTTTCGATTGGTCCCTCGTAATAATCTGCCAGTCCCATAGCGAAACTTGGCATGTTGTTCATAAAAAAGTTTGCGAAATGCTCAGCAGCAACCACTATTAAGGCATCTGGTTGGCTTGCCTCGAGTTGCAACCGTAGGTCTCTAAAAGCTGCGTCAAGGCGCTGTTTCGCTAAGGGGTCCGCTTGGTCGGCACGACCGACGATGCCGGGTGCGTGGCTGCAAACTCCTGCAAATACCAAAGGCACTTTTAACTTCCCTTTTCTGCATCACTAGTTTTACTGAGGCGCGAGGAGTGAGCGTCGACTCCCTCATATCCCGTCACAGCGTAGACGCCTTCTCTTACTGGACCATGGGCGGCAATACCGTCTCGCATCTGTTGCAGGTAATCCTGCCACTCGATCTCGTGAAAAGCCGCGAAGTGCATCAATATTTGACCGTTCACGCCGAGGTGAAATAACAATCCGATGTCGGGTTCAGCCAGCGCGTGACGTTCTTCATCGGAGAGATCGAAGCCGTTCATAGCGTCACGTCGGTCACTGAGGTACCGTGACTGAAAATCAGCGTTGCGATTAAGTTCAAACAGAAACTTCTGCACGTAGTACAGGCTCACCCTTGGAGATTCTAGGGTGAATAAGTCGATTAAGTTTGGGAGGCTCTTCGTAGCAATGCTCAAAACCCTTAGATCCGTGGTTAAGTTCCGCCGCTACGAGCGAGACAGGACCCTTAGGGCGCTGTCAAAAGTCGCCGATGTTGGTGACCTCCGCAGACTTGCGAAGAAGCGTTTACCCGGTGGCTGTTTCGACTACATCGATGGTGCTGCTCAAGATGAAGTGACCGCTGCATCTAATGTTGCGTCCTTTGGCAATTACTTTTTCCGCCCGCGGGTGCTGAGAGATGTTGCAAATGTCGATACTCGGACGACATTCTTAGGCGAAGAAATACCGTTTCCTGTCATGATTGCGCCGACTGGGTTTGATCGAATAGCGGATAGTCAGGGAGAGCTCGCAGTGGCTAGAGCTGCTGAAAGAGCTGGCATTCCGTATTCGTTATCCACAATGGGAACTCGATCGATTGAGGAAATAGCGGATGTAAGTGAGGGCCGCAAGTGGTTTCAAGTGTATGTCTGGCGAGATAAGCCGCTGTTGAAAGAGATGCTGGAAAGAGCCGCAGCAGCAAATTACGAAGGAATCATGATTACTGTTGACACAGCAGTTCTTGGTCGGCGGGAACGTGATGTAAGGAGGGGATTCAGTCTGCCTCCTAAAGTAGGACTCGGAACCATTATCGACGGTGCCCTACACCCTCGATGGACTTGGGACTTCCTTCGATCCGAGCCAATTCAGTTCGCGAATGTTAAGGGAAGTTCTATTGTTGGCGACGGCTCTACGCCGGTAACGCTCTCTGATTACATCAACAGCCAATTCGACCCCGCCTTGTCGTGGGATGACGTTGAATGGTTTCGGGAGAATTGGTCGGGCTTGGTGATGATCAAGGGAGTTCAAACCGTGGAGGACGCGAAAATAGCAGCTGCTATGGGCCTTGATGGCGTAATCCTCTCCAACCACGGGGGGCGACAGCTTGACTACGCTCCATCGCCCATTGACTTAGTTGCGCCCGTTGCGGACGCCGTAGGGGGTGAAACCACGATTGTGTGTGACGGTGGTGTCCGTCGGGGAAGTGACATCGTAAAGGCAGTTGCGATGGGAGCCGATGCTTGCATGATTGGGCGGGCATACTTTTATGCCTTAGGAGCGGCTGGTGAGCGAGGAGTCGACTGGGTTCTAGACTTTCTCCGTGCTGGAGTCGAGCACACCATGGTGCTATCAGGCGCTAGCTCTATTGCTGAACTCAACCGAGATTTAATCGAAGTGCGTGCTCGTGAGATCTGACGCTCATGCAGAAGGCGGTGACCACCTTCGCAACGTTTTATTTATTATGTGTGATCAGCTTCGCTGGGATTCCTTGGGCTGCTACGGGCACCCTTTCGTGGACACTCCAAACATCGACCGGCTTGCGGACAAAGGGGTGCGGTTCGATCGGGCCTTTGTCAATGGAGCGGTCTGCGGTTCTTCTCGCATGAGCTACTACACCGGTAGATATGTAGTGAGTCACGGAGCGAGATGGAATCAAGTCCCGCTTGAGGTAACCCAAAAGACTATGGGTGACCATCTGCGAGAACTTGGCGTGCCTTCGGTGTTGGTTGGAAAGACTCATATGCGAGCTGATCAACAGGCCTTAGAACGTCTCGGTATACCAAGTAATTCCCCAGAATGGCTTTTCTTGGCAGAGTGCGGTTTTACTCCGGAGCAGCGTGATGATGGCCTGCATCCGGATGTTCGTGCGCAAACCGATCTTCCTTACAACGAGTTCTTGCGCCAGAATGGATACCCGGGTGAAAATCCTTGGCACACGGCCGCCAACAGCGTCATCGACGAGACTGGTAATTTGTGTTCTGGTTGGCTTCTCAGGTCGGCACCCTTTCCCGCCATTGTCCCCGACCCTCTGTCAGAGACGGCGTTTATGACCGATCGAGCGATTGATTTCATCCGACGGGCCGATGGCGACCGCTGGTGTCTGCATCTCAGTTACATAAAGCCTCACTGGCCCTACGTCGCCTCGGATCCATACCATGCGTTGTATGCCGGGGAACAAATGCCGCAACCTAATCGAACTGAGAGAGAACTAGAGACCACGCACCCAGTTTTGAGAGCGCTGCAGCAATCGCGTATTGGTCGCGCGATGTCAAAAGACGAAGCCCGCCAACTAGTCATGCCTACTTATCTGGGAATGGTCACTCAAATAGACAATCATCTGGGCCGATTATTTTCGGAATTAGAGCGTCTAGGCCGAGTTGACGACACTCTGATTGTCTTTACTTCCGATCACGGTGAATACATGGG
>DKNM01000134.1:34143-44897 GCA_002470695.1 Candidatus Neomicrothrix sp. UBA7388 | reverse complement strand
GGATCGCCGCCCCATCCGCCGGCATCAACACCCAACCAGCAGAGTACGAGTACGTGCGCTTATAGCGTCAAATTCGCTCGAATTTCCAGGACAGCGGAGAGTCGCCGTCATAAGGCATAACCCCATGGAACTGGGATGGGTCATCGTCAAAAACCATTGGAATGAAATGACGGTCCCCTTCCCACATTGGCAAATCTGCAGCTTGCCTTACCGACGCGTCTTCGTCACACGCCGCCAACAGCCTGTCTAACGCCACCCATTCAAGGGTTCCTTCATGATTCTCAGCAAAGACGTCACCCTCCCATTGGTCGACTAGAAAGATGAAACCAAGCCACTCTTCGCGTCGCGGCCCAAAATTCGACCAGCTAATGGTTCCTCGCATCCTAAGAGAAGCAGCAGTGAGTCCTGTTTCTTCCAAAAGTTCGCGGCGAGCGCCCTGCACGACCGACTCGTCAACCTCTAGCTTTCCGCCAACGCCGTTATATTTTCCGAAGTGATCGTCACTTGGGCGTGCGTCACGCTTAATCAAAAGAACGCTATTAGTCTTGCGCTCCAAGAGGTATATCAGGGTTCCAATAATCGGGTTAAACACCATCACCGGCAAGGTACTCGCTATTCGACGGCCGCTCTCTCATTGCAGCAGGAGAAGTAATGTCAGAATCCAATACGGTTCCCCCACTGGATATAGCATTTCGGGTTTGGGGAAGCATCGAAAAGGGGCCAGTGGTCGTGTTACTGCACGAGGGGCTCGGTTCGATCACTCAGTGGCGAGATTTCCCATCACAGCTTCACGCAAATACCGGCCTAACAGTGATGGCTTACGACAGATCTGGTTACGGTCGCTCCGCTGCTGGCGAACCCAAATACGATGCGGACTTTATGCATCGAGAGGCGCTTGAAGCGTTGCCCGAGCTACTGGCACGGTTGCACATATCCGATCCCATCCTTATCGGCCACAGCGACGGTGGCACAATCGCCCTGATACATGCCGCTTCGCCATCGAACCACCCCAAAGCATTGGTAACAATCGCCGCGCACGCCTACGTTGAAGACATCGCCGTAAACCAGATCAAAGCGGCAACCCACCGTCGTTCCGAGATAGTGAAGGGACTCGCTCAACATCACAACGACCCTGAAAACGCGTTCGATCGCTGGGCAAATGTTTGGCTCAGCGGAGATTTTCAGGCCTTTGATATTCGCAGCGATAATCGCGACATCACTTGCCCTGTTCTCGTGATTCAAGGCGATGTGGACGAATATGCAACTAAGAATATGCTTCCAGGTATTGCAAGCAGCATTGAGAACGCTGAAAGTTGCCTAGTGTCAGATTGCGGACATATTGTCCACAAAGATCAACCGGATGTTCTGATTTCAGAAATAAAAATGTTTCTTCACAGAAACGGGATATTTGGACATATTTAGTCTGCTTTTAATGCCGACACCGCATCAAGTGCCAGACGTTTCGGAGCCTCTAATGGCCCAAAGTGAGTTAGATCCTCGTAGATCACCGTCTTCGAGTTGCGCAGCGACTCAGCCGCAGGGGTTCCTAGGTTTCCGAAACCTTGATCGATGCCTTTGCCAATTACGACTTTCGCTAAGCAAGAGGTAATCCTGTCATTGGTAGAGACTCGTTCACCGTTGTAGACCTTGGCTTCATCCACACCACGGCAACGCAGTCGCACCGTTCCGTCATCTAAATCCTCAAAGACGTTTTCAACATAGCTATATAGAGCGTCTGCCCGGCAGGTGGAAAACGGCGGACGGCTAGCAAACCTGGTCAACGCCTCACTGCGGGAACTGAAAACCTCGCGGCGCTTTTGAGCGCCGGCGATCAACGGATTATCTCCTGGAGGGAATGCTTCGCCCGGTCGCCACATAACTGGTTCATAGCCATACATGCGCCTAATAAGTCCCGGACGAGCTGCGTCCGCCAATAGCAGAGTAGCTGCCCCTATTGAATGCCCAATACAGTCCAGCTCCCCGACTTTAATGCCAAGGTGATCCACGACAACCAAAAGGTCTTCGGCGAGGCTTGTCCACTCGTAGTCTCCATTAGTTGGGCTCGTACTCCAACCGTGTGCTCTCAGGTCGGGCGCCCAAACTGAAAAGCTCTTTTTCACCTCAGACATAAACGGCCCATAAGTTCGAGAGTTAAAACCCGTCGCATGCACAAACAAGATTGGTGGGCCCGATCCTCCGAGTTCGTGAAGAGCTATTTGTCCACCCCCTGCGGAGTCGAGGAGTTCGGGTTCTTGAATATTCACCGGTTCATTTTCTCTGGCATTCACTCAGTGGACCATAGGCCCCAAGTCGATAATGATGTGGTTAACAACCGTAAATATCTGCGTCTTTGGGAATGGAATAACGATGCACGGATACTTTGTTCTGCACACTAGATGGCACACCTTAGACCGGCTAGCGGAATACCAAGCAGGCGCCCAGTCGGCGATCAGCAAGTATGGCGGTCGCGGCATCGTTTATGACACGAGACCAGAGTTAGTTGAAGGAGAATCAACCCTCTCCGCAACTGTCATCATTGAATTCGATGATTTAGCGAGTGCCAAAACGTGGTACCACTCACCCGAGTACCAGCGGGTCTTACCTATCCGCCTTGAGTCTTCGGAAGGGGTTGGTCGAATTGTTGGAACTAACACCTAAACCCGACTATCACCGTCCATCACACATAGACCCATCCGCAAAGGGTACGCCCAGACCTCGGTAGCCACCCACCCCACAGAAGGGAGAAGGAAATAGAGGTAGGGTACGACTCGCTCCCCGAACTAAGAGGCCTACACGTGAGTGAGAACAAGTACGACATTGAGTTTTTTTGGGACCCAATTTGCCCTTTCGCTTGGGTTACGTCTCGATGGGTTGAAAAAGTCTCAGTACAAACGAACTATTCGGTTGACTGGCGTTTTATTTCTTTGAGAATTCTGAATAAAGATAAAAACTACGAAACTGATTTTCCTGCGGGTTACGAGGAAGGCCACACCTCAGGTCTTCGCTTTCTCCGAACAGCTGCCAAAGTAAGAGAAGAAGAAGGCAAAGAGCACATGTCTTCCCTTTATGCCGCTTTCGGCACACATTATTGGGAGCTTGAACGCCGACCTGGACTTCGAAAGCAGCTCGGCACTGTGGAGCACACCGAAAAGTGCCTAGCAACTGCGGGGCTACCCAAGCATTACGCAAGCGCAGTCGACGAAATGAGCTGGGACTCAGTAATAGAACAAGAAACGGAGCTGGCGCTTTCTCGAACAGGCCGGGACGTCGGCACCCCCATTATCTCGTTCCAACCTCCGTCTGGCTTATCGTTTTTCGGCCCCGTGATTTCACGCGTGCCAAGCGATGAGGAAGCCGTCCCACTGTGGAATGCAGTCATTGAGCTCGCAAGCTTTCCAGGCTTCGCCGAGATGAAGCGCTCACTGCGTGAGGCGCCCCAAATCAATGTCCTCGGTACTTTAGAAGCTCCACCCGTTATGGAAGATTGGGAAGCAGGGTCTCGAAAAGCTCACAAACCGGCCTGAGAAGTGGGAGAGCTCGCAACGCGAGCCTCTAGTGTGGAGTGATGACCGAAAGCACTGGCGAGCTATATGGGACTGGCGCTCGGAAGATGCAAGATCATTTCGATGCTAGGCGGCTAGCTGATCGTCTCGAAGAAGTAACCGTTACGGACGCATTTGATCAACCTACGGCTGCATTTTTAACTAAGGCGACATACTTCTTTCTCGCCACTGTCAGCAAAGAGGGATTTCCAGATGTTTCCTACAAAGGTGGACGTCCGGGCTTCGTGCGGGTGATAGATCCACAAACACTTCGTTTCCCTTCCTACGACGGCAACGGGATGTACAGATCGCTGGGCTGCATTCAAGAAACTGGTCGTGTCGCGATGCTCTTCATCCGTCAAAACGAAAAGGCAGCCCGCATTCGCATCCACGGTCAAGCTCAAGTACTTCTTGATAGCGAGGCACTGTCCGATTTCGATTGCGCTGAAGCTGTAGTCGAGGTCAAGGTCTCGCGAGTCTTTCCTAATTGCCCTAGATACGTGCATGATTTAGAGAATGGCAACATCTCAGAATTTGCTCCAGGAGGCGACGCTCCTCCCCCGGAGCCAGACTGGAAAAGTTGGGATGTATTCTCAGATGTTCTTCCAGGGAGCAGCGATCAATGAAAGTGTTCACGACCTTTCCCCAAGCGGATCTTAGAGACATCCCGAACGCTGTAAAGGTAATCGAAGAAGATGGCTACGACGGTATCGTCGCCCTCGAAAACCGTCACGACCCTTTTCTGCCTCTAGCAGTCGCTGCCGTTAACTCCGAACGATTAACTCTCGCGACCGGCGTCGCAATAGCGTTTCCGCGCAGCCCGATGGTTGCGGCAAACATAGGTTGGGATCTACAACAGGCGAGCGCCGGACGATTCGAGTTGGGACTTGGCAGTCAAGTCCGGGGGCATAACGAGAGACGCTTTAGCGTTCCTTGGGTTTCACCCGCCCCACGGATGCGGGAGTACGTGGAAGCCGTTCGTTCTATCTGGAATACCTGGGCACTAGGTGAGCCATTGTCGTATGAAGGAAACTTTTATCAATTTTCTTTAATGACCCCGAATTTCACGCCCGAGCCCTTGGAGGTGCCCCTACCTAAAATCACTATGGCTGCCGTCGGCCCAGCGATGTTGCGAACCGCTGGTGCCGTTTGTGACGGAGTTAGACTCCACGCGTTCTGCACTCGCTCTTACCTCCAAGAAAAGGTTTTGCCGCAGCTTGAATTGGGCCTTCAAAAGAACTCCTTAAACAAAGAGGAATTCGAAGTTAGCGGTGGAGGTTTCGTGTGCACTGGGCCCGACGACCGTGCGGTACAAGAAATGGTTGATTGGGTTCGCTACCGCATCGGGTTTTACGGCAGCACAAAGGCCTACTGGCCGGTTCTCGAACAACACGACCTCTTAGATCTGGGAGAGGAACTCAATTATCTCTCCAAGAACGATGGCTGGGGAAGAATGTCTTCGCTAGTTAGCGACGAGGTAGTGCGGCTCTTCGCAGCTGTAGGTCGCCATGACGAAATAGCACTGGAGATTGAACAACATTTTGGTGGGTTAACTGATGCGATCGGCGCGAGCGCTTCACCGGAAATTGCGGGCGATCTTCCTCCCGACGTGATTCAGGACATACAACGAATCTAAGAGTTAACTGCTATGCCTTTCCAAGTGCAGCGTATACGGCAGCTATGAGATTAAAAGCTCGCGTGTCCCCCACCAGACCCGATGCCATTTTGTTCATCGCGTACGAGATTGTGAGCCGCTCATCTAAATCGATGATGCCCATTGACCCACCCCACCCAAACCAATACAGAGTGCGAGCGCTAGGCGTCAGCGGCAGTTTCTCGTGATTGATGCCAAAACCCATGCCATAGGGCACACCGAGACCAAGTACTAAATCGCGTTCAAAGGTTTGACGAGTTAGAGCTGCTTCAATCGTTTCCTGTTTAAGTAGAGAGATTCCATCCACCGTTCCGCCGCAGGCCAGCACTGAGTGAACTCGAGAAATTGATCTTGCGTTGCCTATTCCTCCGGCCGCTGGAATCTCAGCCTCGCGCCATGCGGTCGTTCCGGTCTCAGTGCCGTCAAGAACGCAGCTTTTAAAGGTTTTAGCCGCTATCGAGTCGGGTTCCACCTCCACTATTTGATCAATGCTTTTCTCAGGCGGGTCCAGCTCTGCAACACGGTCATACTCTGTCGACGGCAGCCCAATGTGGAAGTCCGCGCCCAAAGGTGCAGCCACCTCTTCCTGGAAGAATTTCCCAAGCGTTCTGCCGTCCACTCGACGCAACAACTCTCCTTGAAGTGTTCCTTGGGTAATGGCGTGATATCCCGGAGCCGACCCTGGTTTCCACCAGGGAGTCATTTCAGCCAGCAAATTTGCGCAAAAGTCGTGATCGTAAAGTTGGGCAGTTGTAATTGTTTGCGGGAAGCCGGAACAGCCAGTCTGGTGACTCATGACATGACTAACCAAGACCTCGTCTTTGCCGTTAGCTGCGAACTCGGGCCAGTAATCCCTTACTGGCTTCGCAAAGTCGATTAACCCTCTGTCGGCCAACATAAGCATGCACATAGAAGCCATGGTCTTAGTGGTGGAGTAGACGTTGACAATTGTGTCTTCTCTCCACTCGTCCCCTGTCGAGATTCGACTTCCTGCCCATATATCGACGACGCTTTTACCGTCAACGGTGACAGCGGCACTAGCGCCCAACTCGTCGCCTGCGTCGAAGTTAGATTTGAAAGCGTCGCTAACTAGAGAGAATTTTTCTTCGCAGATTCCACTAACAAGCACCATCTCGAACTCTCCTTGCCACTTTTCCAACTTTCAACTTCAATGTTTAATCGAAGCGAGACAAAGTCGCTCTTCTACTTCAGAGTAGGGTCACAAGCCTCGCCGCCAGTAAGGCCGCTATTGCTAACAAAAACCAAGACACAAACCCGACTTTCAAGGGCTTGCCCCCCATAGCGGTCAAACTTCGGACATTAACCAGAGCCCCGACACCGACCATAGCTACAGCCAACAGCACCTTTCTGACATTGTCGATTAGGGCGAGCAAGTCTGCCGACATCACATCGAATGATCGAATCCCGACTGCCAATAAAAACCCAACAACAAAACTAGGGAAAACTTTGGCAACACCCGGCCGTCCGACACTCTTGCGGCCAAGGGTTACGAAGGTGAGTGTCACCAAGATTGGTCCTAGCAACGCAACACGGCCTAATTTAACGACAACTGCCGTTTCCAAGGCTTCATCACCCCTAATAGCCGCTGTTGCAACCACTTGGGCAACGTCATGTGTTGCTGCGCCAACCCACCAACCGAACAACTCAGGAGCCATGTCCGATAGCGCTCCCAAAACAGGGTATGAAAGCATAGACAGGGTTCCAAAAAAGGTGACGAGGCCAACTGCATATGCAACCTCCTCTTCCTCCGCCGTGGTTAGTGGTTTGACCGCCGCTATTGCCGAAACCCCACAGACCGCATATCCGACTCCTAGCAGGCGACCAAAGTCAGCAGATAAACCACACTTGGTGCAAAGTTTCCCAATCCCCCAGACAGTGGCAGACACCAGCACCAGCAATGCCAACACATCCCAGAGACCCACTTCTGCTCGGATTTCAGTGAGGCTGAGGCGGAAGCCAAGTAGCACAATGGCAAGCCTCAAAAGTGGTTTCGACGCGAAGTTCAGTCCGACTTGGGTTGAGACTGCCCCACTCCGCAGGTTTCCAAACAAAACACCGGAAAAAAGCGCTGTTGCGCTAACAGAAAAGCCGGTGACAGAATTGACCCAAAGAGCCAGCGCGGTGCCCCCAGCACAGACCAGCAGTCCGGGCAACAGCCGAAGCAAGCCCCTAAAAGCTGAACTAACCATAAGAGTCACAGGTTGCATGCAGTCTCAACGGTCATTATCGATATCCACTTCCCATCAGGACGCTAACAACGAAACCTAATTCATTCTCTCACCTAGGGCTCTCTCTGAGCTAGGCCTCCGAAACAGACAACCGAGCTACCTCATAATTTCAAACGAGACGCCGAGATAGGGTTATGAAACCGAAAAATAACCGTCCTTAGGTCATAGAACGCTCCGCCGCTTCCCTGTACCGTCAGTCAAGTGGCGGCGCCTCAGACAATACTTATCCGAGTCACAGGACAAGACCAGCCCGGAATCACCACTGACTTACTTAGCCTTCTTGCAAGCCTGGGCGCTGAGCTTCAGGACATGGAACAGGTCGTTGTTCGCAGACAACTAACACTAGGCCTGGCCGTTGTAGTCCCAGCAGGTAGAGACTTGGTCAAGGAAGTCTTGCTGTTCGGGTGGGAGCGTGGCTTGGAAATCGATTTCGAAATCGTTGATTCGACTCCCACTCGTCACGTCCAACGCCATGTAGTGACGGCTTTGGCCCCCGACCTTTCTCCGATTGCGCTAGCCCGGACCAGTGGCGCAATCACAGCAAGCGGAGGCAATATCGATCGCATCCACCGACTTTCTCGGTTTCCAGTTTGGAGCTACGAATTCCTAGTAGAAGGTGCCGACCTCACGAGTTTGCAGGCTGCTCTTGTTGAGATTGCCTCTCAAGAAGCAATCGATATTGCTGTTCAGCCTCATGATCTTTCTAGGCGTTCGAGTCGACTGGTTGTATTGGATGTCGACTCAACGCTTATCCGAAACGAAGTCATTGATCTTTTAGCTGAAGAAGCAGGTCACCGAAACGAAGTGGCGCTTTTGACCGAGCAAGCGATGCAAGGTGAAATAGATTACTCCGATGCTCTTACTAAGCGAGTCGCTCTCCTAAAGGGCTCTCCTGAGGAAATCATCGGGCGTGCCTTGTCTCGGATGGTTCTAACGGCCGGAGCCCGCACTTTCGTCCGGACACTCAAAAGACTTGGGTATCGCGTAGCGATAATAAGCGGAGGCTTCACTCACTTCACAGACCATCTAGCGAGCCAGCTTGGAATAGATCACGCTTACGCGAATCACCTCCGAATTGAAGAACAGTGTTTAACTGGCGAAATAGAGGGCGACATTATTGACGCAAATCGCAAAGCCCAACTTCTTGAGCAAATAGCTGCCGAAGAGGGAATTCCACTGGAACAAACGGTTGCCGTAGGCGACGGAGCTAACGACTTACCTATGCTGCAAAAGGCCGGCTTGGGTATCGCCTTCAATGCCAAACCTGTCCTTCGAGGGGCTGCGGACACAGCGCTGAATGTGCCTTATCTCGACGCGATCTTGTTTATGCTCGGGGTCACACGAGAGGAAGTTGAGGCCGCAGACGCTTCCGACCCTCAAACTCAACCTTTCGACTCCTAGCTCACAAGGCTCACTTGTGAAAAGCTATTGAAATGAGCAACGTAGATGAACCTTTAGTACTTAGAAATGACAGCGAAGGAATCAGCACACTAACGCTCAACCGGCCAGGCGCCTTAAACGCGCTAAGTCCCCTATTGTTCGAAGAGCTACGTTCACATCTAACCGACATCAACGAGTCGCCTAGCGAGGTCGGTGTCGTTGTTCTCACAGGCAAAGGTAAATCTTTCTCTGCTGGCAACGATCTCAAAGCCATCGAGCGTGGCGAACGAGCTTCGAGCCCTCATCAACAGGCCGAGACTCTGGACTTCATGGAAGAAATGAGGCAACCGGTAATCGCGTCTGTGCGAGGGCACTGCTATACCGGCGCCTTAGAATTGGTACTCGCTTGCGATCTACTTATATGTTCGACAGACGCCAAATTTTGCGACACCCACGGCAAATGGGGCATGGTCCCTACTTGGGGAATGACAAGCCGACTACCGGAGCGCATCGGACCGATCGCCGCGCGCGACTTGATGTACAGCGGCCGCGTCGTGGACGGAGCAGAGGCCACCCTTATCGGTTTAGCTAACAGACATGTTGTTGACGCCGATCTAGAGATGAGCACCAATGAGTGGGCAGCACAAATCGCCGCTAACTCCTGGCACACTTTGCGTGAAGAGAAAATTCAAATGCGAGAGCTTGCCCGCTTCGAGCGGGAAGAGGGCCTCAAGTGGGCAAGAGAAAATGGCCCAGGAGCGGCACCGGACATGCTGGATCGTATTCAACGCGGCTTTCAGCGCTGATACGGTCATAAACGGAATAGCAAGGAACACAAATGGCTAATGTCACCATCTATCACAATCCTCATTGAGGCTCATCTAAAAACGCCTTAGCGGTCGCTGAGCAAGAAAACGTAGATGTCGAGGTGGTCTTATATATCAAGACCCCCCCTACGAGAGAAATACTGGAACACATGGTTTCTGTACTGGAGGACCCAGTTGAAGACCTAGTTCGCAAGGACTCGCAGTTCAAAAAGCTTGGTCTTAATGCCGACGATTATGTCAATAATCCAGAAGCTGTCGTGGAACTCCTAGTTGAACGCAAAGCTCTTATGCAAAGGCCTGTGCTCGTCAAAAGCGACAGCGCCATTATCGGACGACCAAAAGATCGAATCGCTGATTTCCTTAGCTAAAAGCAGGTGCCGACGAAGGTCTAGCCCGACATCACACCACCGCGCGCTTCCAGCGATTAATGTATGGCTTGCTGCCAACACCAAGTGGGAGAGTTCGTCCAACAGCTAGACCGTTGGGCGACGCCGAAGGAGCAACCGCCCCGGGAAACTCTCAGGCCTCCGGACCGCTAGGAAGAGGCAACGCTGGAGAGCGAGTTGTGAAGACTCCACCGAAGGGGAAAACTGCACGTAGCGGCCAATCTCTCAGGTTCCACGACAGCGCGGGGCGTCAAACTCGACGCGCGTGAGCAAAGATGACCGAACCGGATGAGAAACCTAGACACAACAGAACAGCGCTCTACCCCCTGTACCGGGAACTAGGCGCGAAAATTGTTCCGTTTGCAGGCTACGAAATGCCTCTCAATTTCGAGGGGGTTGTAAAGGAGCACATCAATACGCGATCTTCGGCTGGCCTGTTCGACGTAAGCCACATGGGCATAGTAGATGTGATACCCAAGGACAATATTTCTATCGACAATGTGATAGATGCAGCGGAAACGATCACTCCTTCAGGCATACGCGAACTCCAAGTCGGAAGCATGCGCTACGCGCTCTTGACCAATGATCTGGGAGGCGTCGTCGACGACTGCATCGTCACTAGACGAAGCAACCATCTACAGTTCGTGATTAACGCATCTCGGGTACAAATCGACCTCGGCTATCTCGACTCTGCTTTATCAAAATACGCTCAGATC
>DKNM01000134.1:0-33753 GCA_002470695.1 Candidatus Neomicrothrix sp. UBA7388 | reverse complement strand
ATTCTCTCAAGATTTGGCGGCGATTTGCCGAAACTTGCCTTCATGGAAGCAATGCCATTTCAGATTGACAACATTGAGTGCGAAGTCAGCCGCAGCGGCTACACAGGTGAAGACGGGTTTGAGGTAATCGTGCGTGCCGAAAATGCCCTTCAACTCGCCAAATTACTGCTCTCCAACCAAGACCTTTACCCGTGCGGGCTAGGGGCTCGCGACAGCCTCAGACTTGAGGCCGGTCTATGTTTGTACGGTCATGAGCTGAATGAGACCACCACTCCCATAGAAGCTCGCCTCGCTTGGACCATCCCAAAACGACGGCGCGACGACATGCGGTTCGCTGGAGCTGAAACGATTTTGAGCCAACGAAGCAATGGGGCCTCAAAGCTCAGGGTCGGAATTATCTCTTTAAGCAAACGACCAATTCGAGAAGATGCCGTTCTCAGAACCGCCAACGGAGATGAAATAGGTCACATCACAAGTGGAGGTTTCGGTCCCAGTTGCGGCCACCCAGTCGCCATGGGATACGCGTCCGCCGCCTACCTCGACGACCAACAACCTCTAATTGCTCACGCAAGGGGTAAAGAGTTTCCGTGTCGCGTAGCCACGATTCCCTTTACACCCCACAACTACAAAAGGACTTGAGAATTTAATGACTGAGAACAATTTCGATAGCTCATTCCAAAGTCGCCACATAGGGCCACGCGATGAGGAAATCAACTCGATGCTCGACAGCATCGGTTTCTCTTCACTCGAAGCGCTTTGCAAGGCAGTGATCCCGGCCGGCATTCAACAGCCAACGCCGCTCGCCTTGCCGGAACCAATGTCAGAGGCCCAGGCAACGCAAAGAATACGCGAAATTGCGCGGTTAAATCAGCCCGTCAAATCGCTGATCGGTCTCGGCTACTACGGAACTATCACTCCACCGGTTGTCGTACGCACAGTTCTAGAGAATCCGTCTTGGTATACCGCATACACGCCATACCAGCCAGAAATCAGTCAGGGACGACTCGAGGCTCTTCTCAACTACCAAACCCTCGTTTGCGATCTGACAGCTATGGAAATTGCTAACAGTTCTTTGCTGGACGAAAGCACGGCAGCAGCTGAAGCGATGACAATGGCTAGACGGCTCTCCAAAAGCGCAGCCCAATCATTTTTTGTTGATTCGGACTGCCACCCTCAGACCATCGATGTGGTCCGCACTCGCGCACGCGCTTTAGGTATCGACATTCAATTTGGGGATGCTTGGACTGAACTCGATAACACGAAGCATTACGGAGCACTAGTCCAGTATCCAGGTTCCTCTGGAAGAATCTGTGACATCAGCGATCTGAGCGACCGACTACATCAAGCGAACGGCATTCTTTGTGTAGCCGCTGATCTTCTCGCTCTCTGCCTATTAACCCCGCCCGGGGAATTAGGCGCAGATTTAGTTGTGGGCACCTCGCAAAGGTTTGGCGTACCCCTAGGCTTCGGCGGGCCACACGCAGGTTTTTTGGCAGCGAAAGAAGAACACAAGCGAGCATTACCGGGCCGCCTAGTAGGAATGTCCGTTGATGCCGGGAACCGGCCAGCAGCACGCCTAGCTCTTCAAACCAGAGAACAACATATACGCCGAGAAAAAGCCACTAGCAACATATGCACAGCGCAAGTCTTGCTGGCTGTGATCGCTTCTATGTATGCGGTCTGGCACGGCCCTGAGGGTTTGCGCCGAATTGCGCAACGTGTTCACGACTTGACCGCAAAATTGGCTTCACGCTTGACCGAATCCGGACTCAATCTGGCAAGTGAAACATTTTTCGACACATTGACTGTCCAAGTACCAAACCGTGCCGGCGAAGTCGTTAGGAGTGCCCTCAGCGCTGGCATAAACCTTCGGCAGGTAGACAGCGACACGGTTCTCGTGGCTTTGGATGAACTCTGCGAAGACAAAACCGTAGACATCTTGGCTGCTTGTTTCGAGGCTGATGCAAATACGCAACCGTCTATGAGTGAGATAGTAGGAATTCCTTATGGCCTCAAGCGGTCATCGGCTTTTCTAACCCATCGAGTTTTCAACAGCTACCGCTCCGAAACTGAACTACTGAGGTACATACGTCGCCTTTCAGACAAAGACGTGGCCCTAGACCGAAGCATGATTCCGCTCGGCAGCTGCACCATGAAGTTAAATGCCAGTAGCGAGATGGAACCCATAACTTGGCCTGAGTTCGCGGATATTCACCCCTTCGCCCCCCTATCTCAAGCGGAAGGCTACCTCACACTCATCAGAGAGCTTGAGAGCTGGTTGCTGGCCTGCACCGGTTACGACCAAATTTCGTTACAGCCCAATGCTGGATCTCAAGGTGAGTTTGCTGGGTTGTTGGCAATTAAGCGCTTCCACGAGTCGAAAGGAGATAATCACCGAGATATTTGTCTAATACCTTCCTCAGCTCACGGAACAAATGCGGCTTCGGCGGTAATGGCGGGAATGCGAGTCATCGTCGTGGAGTGCGACGATGACGGTGACGTTTCACTAAGTGACCTTGAGGCCAAGACCTCAAAGCACGCACAAGACCTAGCTGCGGTGATGGTCACCTACCCCTCGACCCATGGAGTGTTCGAAGAGGGCATTAGTCAAATCTGCGAATTAGTGCATTCAGCAGGAGGACAGGTATACGTTGATGGAGCCAACCTGAATGCCCTTGTAGGACTCGCTGCTCCTGGAGCCTTCGGCGCAGATGTAAGTCACCTAAACCTCCACAAAACCTTCTGCATCCCCCATGGGGGAGGCGGACCCGGAATAGGTCCAGTTGCCGTCAAAAACCATCTCTCGGAATTTCTGCCCAACCATTCCCTCGTTCCCGAAGCCGGTCCAGACACAGGGTGCGGAGCTATTGCTGGAGCACCTTGGGGGTCCGCTGGCATACTCCCGATCCCTTGGATGTACATAGCAATGATGGGGCCAGAAGGCCTCAAGCGAGCGACAGCTGTCGCAATCCTGAACGCTAACTATGCAGCGAACAGGCTGGATTCGAGCTATCCGGTGCTCTTCCGCGGCAAGTCAGGTCTTGTAGCACATGAGTGCATAATTGACCTCAGATCACTGCCCGGGAACATCACGGTAGATGATGTTGCGAAACGCTTAATCGACTATGGCTTCCACGCTCCGACTATGTCATTTCCGGTCCAAGGAACACTGATGGTGGAGCCCACTGAAAGTGAATCTAAAAGTGAAATCGATCGCTTCTGCGATGCCATGATCCAAATTCGAAAGGAAATCGGACGCGTGGAGAGCGGAGAGTGGCCCAGTGATGACAATCCTCTCGTAAACGCTCCACATCCCGCCGAAGATTTGATGCGAAGTGACTGGCACCGGCCCTACTCTCGGGAAGAGGCAGCCTTTCCGTTAGAAGCGGTTCGGGAAAATAAATATTGGCCGCCGGTCAGCAGAATTGACGGAGCACACGGCGACCGTAACCTGATATGCAGTTGTCCTGACCCACGCTCCTTCGAAAACGTCTAACGATCCCGAGAGAAGAAATAGGAGAAGCACGAGATAATGGCAGCAACCGATCCGGCAGTTCTAGAGATGCCCAGTTCACCAATGGATGGCATCATGCCTTGGTATCGCCACATAATCACTTGGGTAGAGGCAGAAACAGAAACCCTCTCCAACGAGCAACTCGATTTTCATGACCCATCACCTGACAAAGAGTGGATGTGGTGGTCTTGCCGAACTCAAATTTCTCATATGGCATGGGACTCCTTAGTCTTCACAAAACGCCGAGCTGGACATTTACTATGGCCAGACGGAGATATCCCAGAACCAATCAACTGGCTCGACCACCAAATGGGACCCAACAGCAAGTGGGATCGAGTACTTAACCCAAACAAGTTTTGGGAAGTCCCAGACTTGATTGAGAAGCTCGAGGTTGGCGTCAGCTGGCTAGATCAGCTTGTGACAGAACACACCATCGATCAGCTGCGTTCCGAGATGCAAACGGTCCGGGGCACAAATTTTTGGAAATACGTGATCACCACTCTGCCCCGCGGCGCGGAGGTTTCGCAGGAAGATAGTTCAAGCATTACATACAACCTAGAAGGCTCACTCTGGATGGTCTTCTATGAGCTCTTGAGTCATGTCCGAACTATCCAGCGCCTCAAGACGTATCAAGGTTTGGAAACAAAAGTCGAACTACCTCGAGTCGGCTACCTGCGCCTGCCTCATTACTGGGGCGACACCAACGAGAATGGGCCCGGAATGGACAGGCTGTGAAACCCAAAATAATTCTTGACTGTGATCCCGGCCACGATGATGCGGTCGCGATCATGGTGGCCGCTCAGCTAACCGAAATACTCGGCATTACAACAGTATCTGGCAACGTATCAGTGGATCTCACCACCGAGAATGCCCTTATTCTCGCGGAACTAGTTGATCTAGACGCCGGCGTTCACATGGGCGCCAATAAGCCCCTTCTGATTCCCCCCAAACACGCTGAAGAAGTACATGGCAAAACAGGTCTAGATGGGCCAACTAGACACAAAGTGACTCGGCAAGCGACTAGTTCCGATGCGGTCCAATTCATTATCGACACGGTCCGCGAACATGACGAGGTTTGGCTAGTGCCTGTCGGCCCGCTTACCAACATTGCCGTGGCAATACTGCAGGCACCAGACATTGTCCAACGGGTTGCCGGAGTATCACTCATGGGGGGAAGTGCCGGCGCTGGCAATGTCACGCCGGTAGCTGAGTTCAACGTGTGGGCCGACCCCCACGCCGCCTCAGTTGTGTTTTCAGCCGGTTTCGCGAATCTTTTCATGGCCGGCCTGAATCTGACCCACCAATTCGGCGTTGACGAAGAGACAATTTTACGCCTTCGAGAAATTAATAATCCCCCAGCCGTATTCGCGGCTGAACTTTTTGATTTTTACTTGCGTTCCTACCAGCAACGGACTTTCGGCCAGCAGGTACCGCTTCACGACCCATGCGCTGTACTAGCTATTACACACCCGGAAATCTTCTCGTTCGAAAGCCGAAATGTGTCGGTAGAGACCGAAGGAATAGTTACGAGAGGAATGACAGTCATTGACGAACGTAGGTGGTCAGATCGGGCATCGAATTGTCAGGTCGGGTATGAAATCGATCGCGATAAAGGAATGAATATTCTCTTTGACGTCATCAAAACTTATTCGGATAACTAGCAGCTAAAAGATACCGTGGTGTTGTGACACGTTTAATACGACTAACTCAATACAGCCATGGGGCTGGTTGAGCTTGCAAGCTCGGTCCCAGCGACCTTGCGCACGTGTTGCGCAATTTGCCAGCTCCCAATAATGAGAACCTGCTAGTGGGGTCAGAAAACAGCGATGATGCAGCAGTATGGCTCCGCCCGGGTGGCGACGCTCTCATTGCTACCGCAGATTTCTTCACCCCCATTGTCGACGACGCAGGACTTTGGGGACAAATCTCAGCGGCCAACGCTGTGAGCGACATTTACGCCATGGGGGGTAAACCCTTATTCGCTCTCAACTTGGTAGCTTGGCCGCGCGACGAACTTGAACTAGAGATTTTAGAAAAAGTTCTGCTTGGAGGCCAGACGGCCGCAGAAGCTGGATCGTGGGTAATAGCCGGAGGACACACGGTAGATGGCCCAGAACCCATGTACGGAATGTCAGTTGTCGGCGAAGTCGCACCTGATGCTGTCATCACCAACGGTGGGGGCGTAGCCGGGCAAAGCCTTGTTCTCACTAAACCAATCGGAACCGGCCTATTAGCTACAGCAATCAAAAGATCTGACCCTGAAGCCATCACCGAAAACGGCTGGCTAAGCGAGATTTACAAAGCTGGGGTTCGTGAGATGACGAGACTCAATGCACAAGCAGCGGAGGCCGCTCAACAGGCAAAAGCCACCGCAGCAACCGATATCACTGGCTTCGGGCTCTTGGGTCACCTATATGAATTAGCTAAAGCTAGCGGGCTTTCTGCATCCATAGACACAGCAGCGGTGCCGCTTCTGCCTGACGTTCGGGCCCTTGTTGAAGGAGGATTTGTGGCCGGCGGCACGGACCGTAACTTGGCGTTTCTTGAACCATTCTTGGATGGTGGATCCAGCACTAACCGTCTAATCCTCGCGGATGCTCAAACTTCGGGGGGATTAATATTCTCGTGCGATTCTGAAGCCGCACAAGCAGCGGTTTTATATCTGCGAGATTCTGGGCACGACGCCGCCATAGTGGGCGTCTTAGAGTCAGGCGAACCCGGCCACATTCTCCTCCAAGAGTAGCCATGACAGAGCCATTGCCCGGTGACAACTCAAGGTCTTCGCTATACGAAACCCTTGGAGTCTCTCCTGATGCTGATTATGACTCCCTGCGCAGGGCATACCGCAAGCTCGCGTTTCTTTTTCACCCCGATCGCAATTCGGGCAACCGCTCAAAGATGCAAGAACTCAACGAGGCATGGTCAGTACTTTCTGACCCCGCCTTAAGAGAGTCCTACGACCAAAAGCTGAAACAAAAATCCGCCAAATCTAAGACTTCCACAGCCGACTCTTCCGACTATCGCCCGAGTCGCAAAATGTCTTGGTTCGCCGGTTTGCGGCTGCAAGCATTGCGGCACGGCCGAGAGGCAAGCACCAGTGCCACACTAGCCCTAGCTATTCGGCACGGAATTCAACGGTCCATCTATCAAGAGCTTGCGAAACCCATAACTGACAATTTCGGCTTAGAAACTGAGCGCCGAGTCAAGCTGGCAAGGCAAGCAGGCGCTACTCCCCTCGACTTAGGGTTAGCAACCGCTTTAGTAAGCCTTAGAGAATACTCGCAACAATTTATTCGTAGGTCCCAAGAAAACTCGTTTGATCCGCCAATTGTGAATACAGCACAACTCCTCGATCGAATCTGGGACAACCTGGCGCACGGAATTAGCCGGGAACTGGAAATTGAACTAGGAGGAAATCCCAGGACTCTGAGAACTTTGACAGGCAGGAGAGTTTGAGATGAGCACCGCTATCTATCCTGGTTCCTTCAATCCACCAACAATTGCCCACCTCGCCATATCCGAAGCGGTAAGAAGCCACCATAACGTCGATTCCGTCATCTGGGCCGTAAGCAAAATCGCCCTAGCCAAAGAGTCAGTAGCAAGACCACTCTTCGAGCATCGAATTTCGGTTCTCTGCAATGTTGCAGACGAAATCGACTGGTTGACAATCGAAATTACCGAAAAGCAACTTTTGGCAGACATTGCAGCTGGCTACGACGTGTTAGTGATGGGAGCAGATAAGTGGCACCAAATCCAAGATCCCATTTTTTACGAGAATGACATTTCGCTCCGAGACGACGCAATCAGGCGTCTACCCCGAGTGGCAATAGCCCCCAGGGGCAACCTTAAAACGCCGTCCGAATTAGAACTGCCCATTCCAAACGATCTGGACTCCGTTTCTAGTTCCCAGGCAAGGATGGGAACTACGGGACTGATGCTCCAGGCCGCTCTGGATTTTGATCAACTAACCGGAGCTTGGACAGACCCTTCGCGCTACGAACGCTGGCTCGCTGAAAATGTCGCTGACAATTGACCCAAACCGACATACCGTTAGTCCCAATGACTGACATTTTAGATGTAGACCTTTTGGCGTTTGAGCGAGGTGACGCTAAACAACGTCAAGCCGTTATCGATGGCGTAATGACAAGCCTCGCAACAGGATTCGTATACACAAAGCATGACCTTTCGGAAATAATGCTTGATGAAACCTACGACGTGCTAGAGAGATTTTTCTCACTTTCAACAGAGGAGAAGTCAGAGTACGTTGCTACAGGATCCCGCGGTCAAACCGGTTACACAGGGCTACTAGTTGAAACCGCAGCTATTTCCAACACTCCAGACTGGAAGGAAATGCTCAATTGGGGTGCCCCACTGCCAGAGGGGCACCCGCTTCGCGACCGATACCCACACCGATATGGAGAGCCCGTTTTCCCCTCAAACCACATACCGGAATCCGCTTCAGTCTTAAGTGAATTTCACGAACAATTGGTCGATTTGCAGACTCGATTTCTCAGAATCATCGCAAGTGGAATAGGTGTTGATGAACACTTTTTTGACACGATGCTGCAGTACGGCTCGCACCTAACAAGAGCTATTCGCTACCCCTCTATGATCGACGCTCCCAATGGAGGATCAGAGGGGCATGTTTGGGCAGAGGAGCACGGTGATATCAATCTCATAACAGCTCTACCAAGGGCTACAGCTAGAGGCCTTCAGGTCAAAGTCGAAAATAAGTGGGTAGATGCCTCACCACCAGAAGGCTACGTAATTATCAACACTGGGATAATGCTCGAACGACTGACCAATGGACTGATCCCAGTCGGATGGCATCGAGTAGTTGCTGATGAAGGCCAGCTACAAGACCGTCTCAGCGTTGTTCAATTTTGTCACCCGACCCCTTGGACCCTCTTGGCGCCTGTACCTTCAACAGTTACCAAAGAGAGGCCATGCCAATTCCCTTCAATCTCAGCAGGCGATTGTTTAGATCAAGTGCTTTGGGAAATAAACCTAAACAGCGAATGAACGACAACGGATTCTTAAAACCCTAAAAGAGCATTTTCGATCACTTCAGTAAGCGCCGGGTGAATATAGAATTGTTGCTCCGCCATCTGGTCAACCGTTTGACCAAACTCCATACCCTGAATTAGCTGCTGGATCAACGTTGAAGCTTGAGGGCCAATAATGTGTGCCCCTAACAGTTTCCTGGTCTGAGCATCTGCAATTAGTTTGCAAAAGCTCTCAGACTCTTCCATAGCCCAGCCATAAGCCGTTCCGGCATATTCCTGAGTGGAAACCAAAAGCTCATGTCCCTGGGCTCGGCCTTCGGACTCTGTCAACCCAACCGAGGCAACCTGGGGGTACCCAAAAACCGCGTGAGGCACGAAACGGTCATCAACGCTCCGCATGGGACCTTCGATCTGACCCTCTTCTACTAAAAGGTTCAGCCTCAAAGCCTTAACCTCAGCATTAGCCAAGTGTTTCAGCTGGTGAGAGTTAGAAATATCCCCGAATGCCCAAACCCCATCAACAGAGGTTCGGAAATACTCGTCTACTTCGACTCGACCTTCCGTGCATGCAATTCCCGCGTCAAAAGCGCCGATCTGATCGCTATTAGGTACCCGACCGGCTGCGACTAGGAGTTGATCTGCATAAATAGCGTCGAATGAGTCACCCTGACGAATTTCAACCCAAAATTGCTCGCCGTCATACCCAACATTGGTTACTTCACTATCGCAGAGAACATTAATTCGTCTGCTCATAAGCTCAGTAAAGCGCTCAGATACCTCATCGTCTTCTCGCCGTAACAGTCTTTCTCCTCTATTTACCAACGTAACGTCGCTACCAAAGGCCGAGAATACGTGGCCTAACTCGGCGGCAATATAGCCACCGCCCAGGACAATTAATCTCTGAGGAAGACTGTCGATCCGCATAATTGTGTCCGAGGTGTGAAAAGGAACATCCGCAAGCCCGTTGTAAGGCGGTATGAACGGCCTGGCTCCGGCACCCAACACGACATGTCGTCCGGAAAGGTGCCACGTTTGCCCATCTTGCCCAGTAACTTCGAGCGTTTTCGCTCCCGTCAACCGGCCATTTCCTTTGAATACCGTGATATTGGGGCACTCATCCCCGAGCCGATATTCTTCGCCACCTTCAGCTATTGGATCTATTCGCGCAAAAACTCTGTCTCGAATTGCCGGCCAATCAATTAGGCCTATCTCTGATTGGATTCCATAGGTGGCAGAACCACGAATCGTTTCCGCAACATCTGCTGCATAGACAAACATTTTCGATGGGATACAACCGACGTTGAGACATGTGCCGCCGAATACCCCTTTTTCAACGATCGCTATGCGCCAGCCATCAAATTCGGGACCGGGAATACTATTTCCCGAACCGGTTCCCACTATGACCAAATCAAATTCAAGCATCTCTTGGGTACTCATATTCAGGAGGGTAACCCCATGGGGTTCAAGAAGGCTCCAAAAGGGCGTTCTGTTAAATAGGTTAATTCAGGTATCACATCGTCTAGTAGGAGAGCGATACATCAGCATCAGCGCTAAGTGCTATCACTCCAGGAGGACCACTCCAGTTTAGGTCTAGACCTTCAACTAGTACCTCAGTACCGTTCTCGGGCGTAACACCCAAGACTGCTTGAGATCCCGTAGAACAAAATAGCTCAGCACCCCGAATCAGCTCCTTGAGTATCTCTAAACAAAAACCTGGCTCTTGGGAAACGTTCTTATCCATGTTCTCGATGAAGTCCCTGTGAAGAAGCTTCACAGCGTGAGAAGCGAAGAAAACACTCACGTTATGACCATCTGCAACCGCCTGAGCCGCACATGCCATAGCCACAGCACATTTGCGGGCGTCCACATCCGGATCAGTTGAAATTTGAAAGAAATAATTTTTGTTCATTCTCACTTAGCTTTCGTTTGCTGGTAGTCGGGCAAACCTATTGCAGAAAAGCCGCTTTTCGCTAGCCAGGTTCAAGACATTGCTATAGGAGAGCTTGATAGACCAATGCTTTGATCTCTGGCCTTATTGGATGAGTGCTGGAGGGCAAAAGCTGGGTCAAGAAGATGAGCGTGATGTCTTCAATGGGGTCTACCCAAAAGGCAGTTGAGGCAGCTCCACCCCATCCGTACTCCCCCTCTTGGCTCAAAACCTTTGCCTTATAACTATCGATTACTACTGAAAAGCCAAGACCGAAACCGACGCCATCGTAGGCCGTCTCCGAGAATAAAGGCCTTCCGTATTCGGTTAGGTCGACTCCACCAGGCAAATGATTCGCTGTCATGAACTCTAGGGTCTTCCTCCCCACAATTCTTTGACCATTGAGTGCGCCACCGCTTCTCAGAGTTTGAGTGAATTTGTGATAATCGGCCATTGTGGAGACGAGACCTCCTCCACCTGACAATGCTTCCGGTTCACTTAGAAAAGGTGATTTCTGGGCGTCATCCAGAAGAGCTGCGCTTCTATCCGCTCCCTCAGGGAAGTAGCACGAGGCAAAGCGCTGCTCTGATCCGCTGGGCACCGAAAACGCTGTATCTACCATTCCAAGTGGTTCAAAAATATTTTGCTCCATATAGCTGTCCAGCGTTAAACCACTTACAACTTCGACAATCCGGCCCAGAACATCGGTGGAGTATGAATAATTCCATTCTGTGCCGGGGTCGAATAGGAGCGGGAGAGATCCTAAAACTTGACACTGAGCTTCGAGGTCACCCGGGCTGGTAGTCCAATTGAACCCAGCGTTGCGATACATCTCGTCAACAGCGTGTGCCATATGGAAGTGATAAGTAAGGCCACTTGTATGGGTCAGGAGGTCGTGAACAGTAATTTCTCGTTCCGCTTCTCGAGTCTCCGGATTACTAGCATCACCTCCAACGAAAACACGGCTGTTAGCGAAGGCGGGAATCCAGTTGGAAATTGGATCCTTCAACTGCAACAAACCTCTCTCATACAGTTGCATCGCAGCTATCGAAGTAATCGGTTTCGTCATCGAGTAGAACCGGTAGATAGTGTCGCTTTCTACTGGAAGGTCTCGCTCAAGATCCCGGGAGCCATACATGTACCTATATGCGATTTTGCCGCCGCGGCTAACCAACAGATTGACGCCGGGCAGGCGCCCGTCGTCAACGTAGTTGCTCAGGTGTTTGCCTAAGCGCTGTATTCGTACCGAATCAATTCCTGCTTCTTCAGGCTCGATTTCGACCTCAACATCTGTCATTGCAACTTTCTCCGCTCGCGTGACACAAAAGGAAGCGTACGTCAGTAAGCACTGGTTTTAGCCACCTGTTTAGCTCTTTCTCCGCCTAAAGTTCCGCCATGGCAAACACACCCAAGATCACCGAGCCAACTCGATTTATCTTGGTGCGCCATGGCGAATCAAACGTGATGGTAGATGGAGTCGTCGGGGGTCTCAAAACCTGCAGCGGACTCTCAGCCAAAGGCCAACAGCAGGCAAACCTTCTCGGCGAAAGGTTCGTAACCGGGTCCGAAGGGTCGATCGATATTGTTTACTCATCTCCTTTACCAAGGGCTCGTGAGACGACGGAGATCGTACTGAGGGTGGCTTCAATCAACCATGAAATCAACATTCACGACGATCTTGAAGAGTTTCGCCTCGGAGAGGCGGATGGACTGACATGGGAACAAGTTCGAGAGAAGTATGAGCTGAGCGATTTTGAACAACGCGACCCATTTGTGGCGATTATTCCTGGAGCAGACAGTCGCGCTGGCTTTCGGCACAGGGTAGGCGAAGCCCTAAGTTTTGTAGCCCAAAATCACCAGGGGGCCACTGTGCTTATTGGATGTCACGGAGGGGTTATTTCAGCTGCTATGGCCATCGCTTTCGGCTTAGGTCCGGGGCAGTGGCACACTGAGCTAGCGCCTGATGTGACTTCTATTACGGAACTGGAAATTCGCACTGACAGCGAACGTGGTCGTCGTTGGAAATGCTTGCGGTATAACGACAGTGCTCACCTGAGAGGCACGAGCGTTGATCCCCTATCGCTCCAGGACACGAGTCATTAATCTACTTTTAGCCAAATAGATGGACTCAAATTCATAATCTTTATTGCTTTGCGTGTATGAGTGCTTAACTAGTTGCTTGATAAGGACTTGGTGCTCCCTGCGACTGGAGGAAATGTGCTCGTTGAACGCATCGAAGGAAAATGGATTGACGCATTTGCTCAAGTGTTTGCAATGTGTGCCGTGGATACGACTCAAACGGCTGCGATCTTGTCCGAGACTCAAAGTCGTTCAGTCAATGTGAACTTGGCAGAGTTGGCACTAGACCGACTCGGCATTCGCCCGATCCACATCATCTTGCCTACCCTCCGTCAAAGCGCACCAGTGCCCGTTAGATCGACTGGCGCCTCTGACGCTATCGCTGGCTCAAAAGCGGTCGTCCAGGCGCTTGCCTCTGTCGACTTCGTAGTTGATTGCACCGTTGAGGGCCTCCTACACGCCCCTGAACTCCCCGAAATTCTCGCTGGTGGAAGCAGAATTTTGATGGTCTCTAACGAGCACCCTGAAGCACTAGAACGCCTCATGCCGGGGCCAGATCTAGAGCCAAAAGTGAAAGCGGGAATCAAAAAATTGATCAAGGCCTCCGAGATGCGCGTTACGTCGGCCGCTGGAACCGACGTTGTTGTCAACCTCACTGATGCACCGTGCGGAGGCGGCTGGGGTTACACGACGCAACCTGGGTCAATTTCTCACTGGCCGGGCGGTTTGTGTCTTGCCTTTCCTAAAGCCGACACGGTCAATGGCGTGATAGTGATGGACAGGGGGGATATGAACCTTACCTTTAAGCGGTACGTCGAATCCCCTATTACTCTCACCATAGAAAACGATTACGTGGTCGACGTCGCTGGCGACGGCACTGATGCAGCTCTTTTTCGTAGCTATTCAGACTCCTGGGGCGACAAAGATGCTTATGCAACCAGCCATATCGGCTGGGGGATGAACAATGCCGCTAGGTGGGATACTTTGCCGCTCTACGACAAAAGTCAAACTAACGGCACTGAACAGCGCGCCTTCGCCGGAAACTTCCTCTACTCCACAGGTGCAAACGAGCATGCTGGGAGGCACACCCTTGGCCACTTCGACCTCCCCATGCGCAACCACAGCCTGACATTGGACGGAGAATCCATCGTGATTGATGGTGTACTCCAGGGCGAATTGGCCTAATTGTCCTACCGATGACTTCTTTAGGACCCAATATCGCCACTTGGATAGACAGATGGGCTGGGCATCAACCCGATGCTCTTGCTGTCGAATTCGAAGGCGAGCAGACTAGCTACTCGCAGCTCGCCAACAAGATCGGCGCCCTCGCCAACTGGCTCGTCGAAAGCGGCATCGAGCAAGGAGATCGGGTTGCGTGGTTGGGCCCCAACCATCCTTTTGCATTGGAGCTCGTGTTCGCCTGTTCTCAAGTTGGTGCAATTACCTTGCCTCTTAATTCCCGGCTGCTTCCGTCAGAGCACCGTTGGATCTTGGAGGACGCGGAAGTCAACCTCGTCGTTTCCGAAGATTCTTTTTGTGAAGCCGCCTTGGAAGCAGCAAACGGCATCGCCGTCCAATCCCTTAGCTCTTTGGTTTACCCTTTAATGTCAAACCCAGCCGAGCAAAAAGGCAACTCTCACGACCCTTTGCTTCTGGCTTACACCTCCGGTACTACTGGCACGCCTAAAGGGGCGCTGCTCACCCAAAGCGCCTTAATAGCTAACGCCATTAATTCCTTCCATTGTCACGATTTCACCACTAAGGATCGGGTGCTTACTTTCCTGCCGCTCTTCCATGTTGGTGGTCTCAACATCCAAACAATCCCAGCGTTGCTAGCGGGAGCTTCGGTGCTCCTCCATAGGGCTTTTGACCCGGGAAAATGGCTGCGCGACGTCGAAGAGTGGCGTCCAACTTGGTCGTTATTTGTTCCTGCGACCTTAGATGCCGTAGCGAAACATCCAGATTTTGCAACAGCAGATCTTTCTTCCCTCAATGGCTTAATGGCAGGCTCATCTACTATTCCTGAAGCAGTTACAAGGCCATTCTTTGAACGGGGTATTCCAGTTGGTCAGGTATATGGCTCCACTGAGACAGCTCCCACGGCAGTAATCATGCGTGTCGAACAAGCCGAACAGCGGCCAACCTCCTGCGGGAAGCCAGCTACCCTTTGCTCGCTGCGCATCGTCGACGATGAAGGTCATGATGTCTCCCGAGGGCAAACTGGGGAGCTCTGGATAAAAGGGCCAAATATTCTTGCTGAATATTGGAGGAACCCTGAGGCAACCCGTGAGTCGATAACTGACGGGTGGTTCCACACCGGAGATATCGGCCATGTCGACGAAGAAGGGTGGGTCTATATTGACGACCGCAAAAAGGACCTCGTAATTTCGGGAGGCGAAAATATCTACCCAGCTGAGCTCGAGAATGTTCTTGCAGGAAGTGCTCTTTTCGTAGAAGCCGCTGTTGTCGGAATTCCAGATGATCGCTGGGGCGAAATTCCTATAGTTGTTGCAGCTCAGGACTCCGGCAAGGCTCAAGACTCAGAAGCAGTATTAAAGCTGTTTACAGGCCAAGTAGCACCTTTCAAAGTGCCTAAGAAAGTGTTCTGGGTAGACGCACTTCCGCGCAACGTTATGGGGAAGGTCTTGAAACACGAAATTAGGGACATGTTGAAAGACAAAAAGCTTTAATGATCATCCGATCCGATAAACCTGATCGAAGCTAATCCTCTAATAGTTAGCGTGCAGGAGCGTGCAATGAGCGAACCCAGGAAAGTGACATTTATTGGCCTAGGCATAATGGGCTTTCCAATGGCAGGCCATTTAGTGAGCGCCGGGCATGACGTAACTGTCTACAACAGAACTGCCGCAAAGGCTGACGCTTGGGCTGGTCGCTATGGTGGTGGCTCGGCTTCAACTCCGGCCAAGGCCTCTGAAGGTGCCGACATGATTTTCCTTTGCGTGGGGAACGATGACGACGTGCGATCCGTGCTACTCAGCGAAGATGGTGTCCTCCAACAGGCCAAGTCGGGATCTCTTGTAATCGACCATACGACTACATCAGCGAGCCTTGCCAGAGAGATGAAGTCCATATGCGAGAGCGAGCAAATCGGTTTCCTTGACGCACCGATATCGGGCGGCCAGGCCGGCGCTGAAAATGGGATTCTGACGGTGATGTGCGGGGGTGAAAAGCCATCATTCGATCAGGCCCAGCCAGTTATTGAGGCTTACAGCCGCTTATGCACACTCATCGGGCCTTCGGGCTCCGGCCAGTTGACCAAGATGGTCAATCAAATCTGCATTGCAGGTTTATTACAGGGTCTTGCTGAAGCCCTTGACTTTGGTCGACGCAGTGGGCTTGACCTCAATTTGGTACTCGACACCATCGGCAAAGGTGCCGCTGGTTCCTGGCAAATGGAGAACCGAGGGTCAACTATGGTTAAAAATGAGTTTGACTTTGGCTTTGCTGTTGACTTGATGCGCAAAGATTTGGGCATTGTCATGGAGGAAGCTCAAAAGATAGGCGCAACTGTTGAAGTCACCGAAATCGTAGACCGCTTTTACAGCGATATACAGCGCTCTGGCGGGGGGCGCTGGGACACAAGCAGCCTCATCTCGAGACTCCGCTAGAGGGCCCCGAAATAGAACGGTTATGCATTACTTGCCAGAGGTGACTACGGTTTCCCGTCGTGATACATAGCGACCGAATTTTGATGGGCCCAGGCCCTAGTAATCCCTACCCAGAAGTGATGGAAGCCTTCACCCGGCCCGTCCTAGGGCACCTTGACCCTGATTTCATATCTCTTCTCGATGAGACTAACGAGCGCCTGAAACAAGTGTGGCAGACTCAGAATTCGCTTACCTTTCCGGTTAGCGCCACCGGATCAGCCGGCATGGAAACTGCATTCGTCAACTTCGTAAATCCGGGCGATCAAGTTGTGATCGGAGTGAATGGCGTCTTCGGCAACAGAATGTGCGACGTAGCACAAAGAGCTGGAGCCACAGTAACAAGAGTAGAAGAGGAGTGGGGCCGAGCAATTGATCCTCAGCGTCTCCTCGACGCTCACCCAGACCCGCAAATAATAGCCGTAGTCCACGCAGAGACCTCCACGGGAATACGCAACGACGTTGCCCCTATTGGCGAGGCCAAAGGTGATGCACTTCTTTTCGTTGACTGCGTAACTTCTCTTGCCGGCATTCCGGTCCTGATCGACCAGTGGAACGTCGATGTTGCCTATAGCGGTACCCAAAAATGTTTGGGGGTCCCACCGGGCCTATCTCCTGTAACTGTTAGTGATCGCGCGATGGAACGCATCGTAGAGAAACCTCAGAGCTGGTATCTCGATCTCAATATGATCAAAGACTATGTAACTGGTGAAGGCGCTCGGGCCTATCACCACACAGCACCAATCTCGATGCTCTACGCGCTACACGCAGGACTTGGTGTCGTCTTAACAGATGGCCTAGACGCAACTTGGCAGCGTCACCAAGAGTGTGGAGACGCCCTACACGCTGGCTTACCTGATTTAGGTTTCAATCTATGGGCACAAGAAGGTCATCGCCTTCCCGAACTCACAACTGTCACTCTGCCCGAAGGCCTAGATGACACGACCGGCAGAAAAACTCTCCTCGAGAGATACGGCATCGAAGTCGGAGGCGGTTTAGGTCCAGTGGCGGGAAAGGTTTGGCGAATCGGATGCATGGGCCACACGGCACGATTACGGAACGTAAAAATGTTATTGGGCGCATTGGAAGAACTGGTTGAGGAAATCGGTTAAAGCAACGTATCAAGCGTCGTAAATCGCAAGCGTAGATGTTAGTCAGCGACCCTAAGCAGCTCGAAAGCGACAGCAAGAATCAATGGATCTGGTTTTTTGCTTCGCCCGGGTGTCCAAAACGAAGAAAGCCGCCCTTTGGGCGACGTGGAAGTAAACCATAGCACACCTAAATTTTCATTTCAAGCTTAAAAGCCATGTTTATAGCCAATTAATGGGCTTTATCCAGAATAACTCTCTCCCTAACCGAGAAACAGGCGACTAGATTTAGCTACAAGACTGAACGCACGCGCGCCAAGCCTGACTACCAAGAACCAAAATAGTCCTTAGGCACAGCAAAAGGACTAGATCAATCGCTCAGTGGCGCATATCTCTCGATCAACGGCCTAAAGCCTGCGGCACTCGAAATCAGAAGGCGCTAGGACTAGTTCGAATCCCAAGGCGCAGGCCCCTCTACCGATGGCTCGGCGCGATCTTCAAGCCAAGCATTGAAGTTGGGCTGCCGTTTTTCGATAAACGCTACCCCTCCCTCTCGAGCGTCTGGTAGGTGGTCTGTAACGGCTGTTTTGGACGCAATTTCATCTAGCGACTGCTCCCAAGTGAGATCGGCCGCCAGAAGAATCGACCGTTTGAGCATTCTCATAGCGACCTGAGGCCCTTGGGCTAGCTCTTGGGCAAGCGCCATACTTTCTTCCATCAACTTCGCATCCGGCACTACGTCGTGAACCAAACCCAAATCGAGAGCTGAAGCAGCATCCACTATTCGCTTACGCATCATGAAGTCCATTGCCTTGCCAACGCCTAGGTGTTGAACTAACAACCATTGTCCCCCTTCGTCGGGCAGCAAGCCAAACCGCAAGGTAGCGCTGCCTAATTTCGCAGACTCGGCGGCTATACGGAAATCGCAGGCCAAAGCTAAAGAAAAACCGGTTTGAATTGCGAAGCCATTAATAGCCGCTATAGATAATTTGTCCAGATTCCGAACTGCAGTATTCACGGCTTGAGAAATAGCCCTCAATCCGTTGTAAGTACCGGCCGCGTTATGGTGACCATGGTGAATTGGGGGAACTTGAGCACTTTCACCACCGTAACCCTTAAGGTCATCGCCAGCCCAAAACGCTTTGCCTTGACCGGTAAAGAGAACAATCCGAATTCGGTCATCCATCTGAGTTTGGGTCAGTAATTCGACAAGATCACGTTTCATTGCAGCCGTGGAAGCATTAAGACTCTCCGGACGGTTAAAGGTCACTACCAAAATACCCGGATCTTCAATAGCGATATCAAATCCGCAATACTCCCCCGCGTTAACTGCCATTTCTTAACCCCTCTTTCGCGACTTGCTATTCACTGCAAGAACCTAGCTCCCATAAGACTTGCGCACCGGATGATTGATACGGTCCACCACCGTGGAACCATCTACTCATAAGCCATTCGAAGCTTTTATCGACTCGCTAATGCTTCGCTTTGATATCAGCGGCACCCAGGGACAGCGAACGCATTACATCACTCCCTTTGTCAGCGATGGGCACTTATTGTATGTATTCGATGAACCTAGCCATGACCCAGCCGGCTTTCTCTCAATGCTACTGGACCAGGCGATACAGGTAAGTAGCAGCACGACCAACTCGCTTGAAGTAGCGGGCAGAGGGCGTCTTCCCAGCGACTCAGAGGAAATCTGGGCCCGGGCCGCATGTACGGAGAAGTTCTTGTATGACCAAGCCTTGCAAGACATCGCTCTTCTCGGCCCACTAGCAGTCGTTGAAGCTAGTAACACCTGTTGACCGCTATGAGGGCTGCTCTCCAGCAAGAGTGATTCGATACATTTCCCGCCTACTTCCGGCGTAGTCATTGATCGCAAAATGCTGAGTCGTACGGTTATCCCAGATAGTCAACGTTCCACGAGCCCACCGGACTCGACAAGTAAACCCGATTTGTTTGCTGTGCTCGAAGAGAAAACTGAGCAGGTAGTCACTCTCCGCAGGTGCGAGACCCTCGACACCTACCGTATAGACCTCATTAACGAAAAGTGCTTTGCGGCCTGATACCGGATGGGTGCGAACCAGAGGGTGTAATTGGTGGACCGTCGCGCTGGCGTCGCCGTTAATGTCCATAGATGCTTTAGGGTCAGGTCGCCCAAAAGTACCTTTAGGTCCGTAGCTTCGTTCGGCAGAATGAATGCCTTTGAGGTCATTCACGATTGACTTCATTGAATCGGAGAGGGTCTCGTAGGCCAGATATTGGCTGGTGAAAACGGTGTCTCCCCCAACATCTGGTATGTCGACTCCATACAGGAGAGTTGAGCTAGGAGGCTGCGCTTGGAAACTCCAGTCACTATGCCATCCGCTCCCAAACAGGGGGCCCTCTTCGTCCGCTTCTCGCAAAACTTTGAGAACGTTGGGATGCCCCTCTACAGGCGTGATGAATGGAGTTTCACCGAACTCACCCATACTTGTCGCTAAATCTTCAAACTGACCTATATCGAGATCCTGATCTCGGAATACCAGAACAGACTTTTCCGCTAAAGCTTCAGCTATTAGTTGCATATCCCGTGCGTTGACACCTTGCCCGAGGTTTAGGCCCTCTACCTCGGCGCCGAAAGCCCCAGTCAACGCTTGAAGTTTCATCAGAG
This sequence comes from Candidatus Neomicrothrix sp. UBA7388, assembly GCA_002470695.1. Classification (GTDB taxonomy): domain Bacteria; phylum Actinomycetota; class Acidimicrobiia; order Acidimicrobiales; family Poriferisodalaceae; genus UBA7388. The sequence continues at coordinate 13,824 of DKNM01000134.1, read as the reverse complement.
CTAATAATACCGATCACCAAACTCAAAGCGAGGCAACTCGTTTCCATCACTTAAGTTGCAACAGATCAAGCAAGTAAGGCTGCAAGCTTCGCCTAACTGCGCTAGGCAAGGGGTATGAAGGTTTCGATTGCGTTCGGCGGTCCAGCTTCGGGGAAGAAGAGAGACTGGGACACTCAAGTTGAGTTCCTCAGAGAAGCGGAACAGATGGGAGTGGACATTATTTGGTCCGCAGAGGCTTGGGGAATGGACGGCGTAAGCACTTTGGCGTACCTCGCAGCATGCACCAGCAAAGTTTCACTGGGCACAGGGATTTTGCAAGTATCTGCGCGTACTCCTGTCATGACAGCAATGACTGCCCTCTCCATGGCAGCCATCAGTGAGGATCGCTTTATCCTGGGCTTGGGGGTTAGCGGCCCCCAAGTGGTTGAAGGCTTACATGGAGTTCCCTTTAAGAGGCCTCTCACTAGGCTCCGAGAAACCGTAGAAATCATAAAGCAGGCGTTTGCTGGCGAAAAAATTAATTACGAAGGCTCCCATCACGTGCTTCCCCTTCCGGGCGGCGAGGGCAAATCGTTGCGTTTATCCCAACCCGCAAACGCCGAAATCCCAATTTGGCTTGCAACTTTGGGTCCAAACTCTCTTGAATACACTGGCGAGGTGGCGGACGGATGGGCCGGTACCTCGTTTCTGCCTTCCGGCGCTTCGGCCACGATCGCACACGTTCGCAATGGGGCCTTAAAAGCCCAACGTGACCCCGATGCAATCCAGTATCAAGCTGGAGGCGCTGTACAGTTTGGAGACGATCTCGATCAACTTCTTGTGCCGAGAAGGCCCGGCGTAGCATTCACCCTTGGCGCTATGGGCTCACCCAGCACCAATTTCTACAACGATGCCTATAGGCGAGGGGGCTTCGAAGAAGAAGCTAAATTAGTTCAACGCCTGTGGGTGGAGCGAGAGCGTGATAAGGCTATTGCAGCAGTTCCAGATGAGTTGATCCTTCAGACCAATTTCTTGGGCACAGTGCCCGAGGTAACGCAGCGAGTGCGCGCTTACCAAGCCGCCGGGATCAATGTATTGCGCGTACAACCTGAGGGAGCCGACACTCAAGAACGCCTTGATAGCTTGGGGCAGATAATCGATATTGTTGGCGGAATAAACAAAGAGACTGCCTAGGCAAGGGTTACTGATAGCACAGAGATTCGCTGCGCCTCACATCCCAGATTCTTCCTCTACGCGCTGGACCGAAGCCAAATCATTGGTACGAAAACTTGCCAGACGAGTAGACCAAGAATCAACGTAATTGCGTCCCCCTGACTCAAAGAACGTAACCATTGACCCTTCTTGTTCGTAATTATCTGCACCTGAGACAATCTCTGCTCGACCGTCAACGAAACTAATTTTGAACCTCATGACCTCGAAGCTACACAGAGTCGCCTGTGAAGGACTAGGGGGTAAACCCTGTGAATTTCACGTGGGAAAGCAATACGATTTCCACAACGAGGGCTTCCATGCTCGTCTTGCAATAACCTGTAATTATCCACAGGCCGCCACCAGAACACTAGGGGTTAGGGAATGAGTCAAAGATCCGAACAGTTCAACGAACAAGAGCTCAGAGAGCGCCTAAGCCCTCTTCAGTATCACGTGACTCAGGAAGCCGGAACAGAACGTGCGTTCACTGGAGAAACTTGGGACCAAAAAGGGCCGGGAATCTACCGCTGCATTGTTTGCGGAGACGACCTGTTCTCAAGCGAAACTAAATATGAGTCAGGTTCGGGCTGGCCCAGTTTTTGGGAACCACTTTCGGAATCCGCCGTCGAAACCGAAATAGATAATTCCCATGGGATGGTTCGGGTCGAAGCTGTTTGCCGATCATGCGGTGCCCATCTCGGTCACATCTTTCCGGACGGTCCGCAACCTACAGGCGACCGATATTGCATGAATTCTGCATCAATGCAGTTCATCCCAGACGAAGAGGATGCCTAGCTAGGCACTCTCGCTCAACCGGTTGCTCTGATCTGGCCTTCGACGGCGGGAAATAGGTCAATGATTGCATTGTCCAGTTCTTCTTTCACTCCGGCAAGGGGGAGCACATTGAGAACCCCCTGGCCTTTGTGGATCAGGTCAATGATTTCCTCACCGGACACGAGTAAGGGAGAGGAACCGTTGATAACCAGATTTGCCGACGCGACATCTTCTCCCAAGTTTTCCCTTAGGTAAGTGAAGACGTCTCGGACCATTTCTAACCTGATCCCAGCGTCCAAAAGGGTCTTAACCACCTTTAACTCAAGCAGATCTTGATATGAGTAGCTCCGCCTGCTTCCGCTACCTTGCGCATCAGCAAGCGACGGTCTGATTAGATCTGTTCGTGCCCAATAATCCAGCTGCCTGTATGTAATTCCCACTAACTCAGCTGTTCGTTTACCAGAAAACCCGGATTCTACTACCCCTGCAACCAACGTTCTGCCTCCGTCTTGGCCCTCCATCAATGCGGTCACATTGATGAAACTACGTCAATGTCATGCCACAGTACGGAACAAACCCTTCCAACGCAACCACCCTACGCGCGATAAATCGCGCGTTTCGCGCGATTTATTGCGTGTAATGGTCAAAAATTTCAGAAATCGTCCGGATTTACATCGTCCAAGAATTGCTTGAATTCATCGAGCAATTCGTCTGGGTCACCGTCATCACCTTCAGCATCGTGGCCTTCAATCATCTGGCCAGCCTCGGCTAGCACCTCTTCAGATGCATAAATGGCTGTTTCAGTTCGAACGGCGATCGCAATAGCGTCACTTGGTCGCGCCGAGATGGTTTGCTTCTGACCGGCTACTTCTAACTCAATCTCAGCGAAAAACGTTCGCTCTCGCAGCTCAGTTACTTGAACGCTGATAACCGTCGCTTCCAACTCATCAAGCAAATTCACAATCAAGTCATGTGTCAAGGGGCGAGCTAGTCTAATACCTTCAATGCCTCTATGGATCGCATGGGCCTCAGGAGTGTCGATAACCACAGGCAACACACGTCCTAATCCATCAGCTTCACGTAGGAGCAAAAGTGGGCTATTAGATGGCAGCTCCACCTGCACACCGAGCAACTCCATTTCAATCATGCAATGACCCTAGTGTGACAATGAGACAGCAGCCCACATCAAACCGTAGAAGAGACTAGGTAGAGGAGCTTGAACTTGCCTATTTGTATCTCATCACCATTAGTGAGCGCTGACTCCCCTTCGTCTAATCGCTCACCGTTTAAATAAGTGCCGTTAAGCGAACCCACGTCTTGAATCAAATAGCTGGTCGAGCCGTGCGTCAGTTCAACGTGGCGACGCGAGACGGTAATGTCGTCCAGGAAAATATCGCTGTCGGGGTGACGGCCGACAGTGACCACGTCGGATACCACTGAATATCTTGTTCCAGCTTGATGACCACTCGCCACAACTAGCGCTGCACCGGACGCAGGCGCCTCCAAATCGACGCTTAGGTCGGCACCATCAAGGGTCTCAATGGCTTCCGTCGTTGCTTCCACTGCACCTTCCAATGGCTTACCGCAACTTGAACAGAAGCGAGAGCCGGGAGCGTTCAGATGGCCGCAACTGTTACATACTTGATCCACTGCTTACTCCTGGCCATCTTCCGAGACAAAAGACCGATACCCATCTGCGTCCATAAGGGCATCCAGTTCATCTAGAGAGTTCACTTGAATAATGCAAATCCAGCCATCTCCATAAGGGTCCTCATTCACGAGCTCTGGCTGATCCTCTAAAGCGTCATTCACCTCAGCAATTTCTCCAGATACAGGCGCAAAAATATCTGATACCGACTTCGTTGACTCGACCTCAGCAAAGCTCGCATTCTGAGCAACTTGAGCTCCAACTTCAGGTAATTCGACGTAGACAACATCACCGAGGGCATCTTGGGCAAAGTCCGTAATCCCGATACGAACCAAGGATTCTTCCACGCGAACCCATTCATGGTCGGTTGAATAGCGAAGTTCAGTTGGTGTCTCCATAAGTCAAACCTATCTCAAGGAGGGCAACATGCGGCCTCACTTACCGCGCAGCTCGACCTTCTCGGAGCGCCGTCTTTGCAGCTGGGACATAAGTCATGCCTGACCAGTAGTGAATTGGCAGGCCGAAAGCTACGCAAATCCATGCGCCATAAGCAAAGAAGGAAGCAATAAATACTTCACTTTCCCCGGCAAGAAAAAAGGGAAAGGCGAACATTAGAAGGAACGTGCCGGTTTTTCCCCACCAAGTAACTTCAATTTTTCTCGAACCTAACGCAGCTAAAAGTAGTGCAGCTAGAGCGACCAAGCCTTCTCGAACCAGAGCTAGCCAGGCAACCCAACCGGGCACTGATCCATCAATCCAAATCGCGAAAATACCTATTAGCAGCATCAAGCGATCAGCAGTCGGGTCCAAGATCTTACCCAACTCGCTCACCTGATTAAATTTTCGAGCGATAAAGCCATCAACCCAATCCGTTGCACCTAGGGCACCCAACAACAGAGCGGCAGCCCAACGGTCTTCGGGTCCAAAGAGAAGCCACAAGAATATTGGGATGCAGCCAAGCCGCAAAAGGCTGATGAGATTCGGAATCGTAAACGGTCGCCATGGCAACTTCTGCTCAGTCATTGAATGCATCGTAGGCTTGTTGATATGCCTTCTGTCTTCACAATGATCATTGCCGGTGAACTACCAGGGACTTTTGTCTGGACAGACGACCACTGTGTCGCCATCATGTCCATTAATCCGATTTCCCATGGCCATACTCTCGTAATCCCTAGACAGGAAATCGATCAATGGATTGATCTGACGCCGGAACTACGCCAGCACCTCTTCAATGTCGCCCATAAAATTGCTGTAGCCCAAAAAACAGCGTTCCAGGTCGACCGGATAGGGCTGGTAGTTGCTGGATTCGAAGTTCCGCATACGCACCTGCACCTGATTCCAGCAGACGCAATGAGCCATATGGACTTCAAAAATGCTGCCCCCGCGGTCGCCCCATCTGAATTAGCAGCGGCCGCCGAATCAATTCGTGCTGCGATACTTCAATAGTGCGCCTCTACCACAAAGTGTCAGGAGGCACTTCGGATATTAGATCAGAGTCATTCAAAGAAGCGTTACCAACCCGGCGGTCGACATAATGGGAATCAAGTCGCTCAGCGGAACCCTCTAACAGGAGGTTTTTCAACGACTGAGTTTCAGCAACGCCGGGCATTAGCCACCTTTCCAAAGCGTTGCCGTCGAGCAGGACAGGCATTCGATGGTGTATGTGAGCTACATCACTATTAGCTCTCGTCGTCAAAATACTGAAGTCTTTCGTCTCGCCACCCACGCCTAACTCCCATATCCCAGCCATAAATAGAAGAGAGGAGTCCTTCTTGTAAACGTAGAAAGGCTGCCGGTTAGCGCTACCCATTTTTTGCCATTCAAAAAAGCCATTAGCAGGTATAACGCACCGCCTGAGTTTAAAAGCGTTCGCAAATGCTGGCTTCTGGTCGACTGTCTCCAACCTCGCATTGATCAAAGGTTGCAATTTCTTCGAGTGGGACATCCACTCGGGAGCGAGCCCCCATCGAAACACATCCACACTGCGTTGCCCTGAAGCAAGCGTTCGAACGCCGTACACGCTCGCCATTGGGGACACGTTGTAACTAGCTCCGAGATTCACTCCAGACAAATCAGCAAACAAGGCCTGACTTACGTCAGCCTCAGAGGACGCGGAGACGAATCGCCCACACACTTATCAAAATAGTCCGTATTCGTTATACATAGGTCGAGCCCTTCATTTCGCCCTTATCTTGCCGAATCTCGACATTGACGAGGGCGGGCAAACCTGAATCGAAGGCTCTTTGAAGTGCCGGTCTGATCTCTTCAGGATCTACGACATATTCCCCGTGGCCCCCTAAGGCTTCGACAACCTTGTCATAACGCGTTGGATTTAGCTCGACCGCCACTAGCCGATCTTCTCCATAAAGCATGCCTTGTGGCCGCATCATCTGACCCCAGGCAGCGTCATTTCCAACAACGCCGACAATGGGTAGCCCAAATCGAACGGCCGTGTCGTACTCAAATCCATTTAGACCAAACGACCCATCGCCATAAACAATGAGAACGCGCTTATCTGGATGTGCTTTCTGAGCCGCTAGCGCAAACGGCATCCCGACACCCAGCGTTCCCAGAGGCCCTGGGTCCATCCAAGCTCCGTTTCTAGGCACGCGAATAACTTTTGATGCTTGAGCGACAATGTCGCCTCCATCTCCAATCACAATCATTTCGTCTGACACGAACTCCGCCACTTCTCGACACAACCGAAGCGGGTCGATAGGCACTTCCCCACTCAGCGTTTGCGAGATCCGGTCTTGTTCTAATTCCTCCTCACGAGAGCGCAACAAGTCTCTGAAGCTTGAGAAGTCATGGTCCTTTGTGCTGCGCTCTAATGCCTCATTCATTAACGCAAAGTTTTGTCCAATGTTTCCTACCAGGGCGACATCAGCTGCGCGGTTGACTCCGATCAAAGCCTCATCGAGGTCTAACTGGATAATTTTGGCATCCTTCGGGATAGACCGACCGAACTTCATCCTGAAATCCAATGGTGTCCCGGCAAGCACCACAAGATCAGTTGAATCGAGAGCTTCTTTTCTAGTCAATGAAAGAAATGAAGGATGGTCCCAAGGGATTTCGCCCCGAGCCATACCATTCACAAAGCAGGGCATGCCTGTCTTATCCAGGAAATCGCAAAGATACGATCCACCTTCACTCCACTTGAGCGAGGTTCCCGCCATTACCATCGGCTTCATAGCTCCCCCAAGTAGATCAATGCTTGCGTCTATATGGGGCTGAGAGGCAGTCGACACCACCCGGTAATCACGGAACTTTGGCATCGACACCGCTTCTAGGTGGATCTCATCGTGCAAAACATCCATAGGAATTTCCAGAAAAGCAGGGCCAGGCACGCCACTCAAAGCCGATCGAATAGCGGACTCTAAATACTCGCCTAAGCGCGTGGTGTCGAAGCAGGCCTCTGACCATTTAGAAATAGGCCTCATTAGCGATACATGATCCATTTCTTGCAGGGAGCCGCGTCGTGTGTGACGAAACGGGCCCTGTCCCCCAATAACCAGGATCGGCGAATTTGCTCGCCAAGCATTTGCTACCCCTGTCACGCCGTCAGTGACTCCAGGGCCAGCAGTCAGAATCGCCACCCCTACTTTGCCTGGGTGGAGTCGAGCCCACGCATCTGCTGCATGAACAGCCGCCTGTTCATGCCTGACGTCAACGACCTCTATGCCTTCGTCCAGACAGCCATCGTAGATACCCATGACATGCCCGCCCGACAGCGTGAAAACACACTCAACCCCAGCTGCTTTGAGAACCTTCGCCACTAATTTGCCGCCGTGCGTCACAAACTCCACTCTTTTCTAACTGCGTTCGCTGCTAACTTACCGAACTGTACGCTGCGTGGGGTGCGCATAACTGTTCCAGCTTCATCCGCAAATCTAGGGCCCGGCTTTGATTGTTTAGCAGTGGCAATTGACTTACCGTTTCACCTAGACGTGGGTGAGCCACGTCAGGACTCCACCAAACTTGAAGAAAGTCATCCCGCAGTGGCGGCATTCAGGTCTGCTGGCGGTTCAGGGCTTGTTTACGGACAAACCAAAATTCCGCCCGGAAAGGGTCTGGGTTTCTCGGGTGCCGCTCGCGTAGCAGGACTTGCGGCTGCCTCTTTGCAAACCTCTGGCGCGATTCGCTTTCCCGATTTACTGGCAGCTTCAGGGCGTCTCGAAGGACACTTCGACAACGCAGCTGCCTCGATCTACGGAGCTGTTACTGCCACTCATATCGACACGGTCGTCCGAATTAAGTGCCCTCAAGAACTAGATCTGGTCCTTTGGATACCGATTCAAAAGACTTCGACTACTGCATCAAGGGGCTCCTTGCCTAAAACCGTTCCTTTTGACACCGTCGCATCCAGCATCGGTCGGAGCTCCGTGATGACTGCTGCCATCGCGACCAGCAACTTTGAAGCAATGCGCCAGTCCTGCTTCGATGACTTTCATCAGCCAGTACGACTTGCCAAGGTTCCCGAGTCTGCGGCGGCCATTGAACGTGCGCTTGATGCCGGTGCCTGCGCAGCTTGGCTAAGCGGCTCGGGACCAACCGTCGCTGCTTTTGTTGAAAGCCACGCGGCCCAACAGACCATTCAGTCACTTCCAGACTCTGGACACACGAAGCTTCTAAAAGTCTCTCAGTACGGGGTCCAAGTTAGCTAATCACTATGTTGATCATTTTTTTTGGAACGACGATCACCTTGCGGATCTGGTTGCCCGAAGTGAGTTGGGAAATCCGCTCGTCCGCAAGTGCAAGTGTTTCTAACTCATCGGGGCTTGCGTCAGTAGAAACAACGATACGACTTCGAACCTTTCCATTCACCTGCACCGGCAGTTCGATCGAATCTTCGACAAGCAAACCAGCATCCGCTGAAGGAAAGGATTGATGCACAACAGAGTCGGAATGGCCGAGACGTGCCCATAGCTCCTCGGCAATATGAGGGACAAGAGGCGCAAGCATTAATACCAGTTTCTCAGCTAACTCAAGTGGCACTGGGTTCGATGATTTGGTTAGCTCATTATTTAGTTCGGTGATTCGGGCAATAGCAGAATTGAAACGAAGACCCTCCATCGCGTCAGCAACCGAGGCAATGGTTTGATGCAGAAGACGCTGAGACCCTTCATCAATCGGTACATCCACCACTGTCGCCTCGCCCGTTTCTTCGTTAATCAAGTTTCGCCAGACCCGCTGCAGAAGGCGGTGGGAGCCGATCACGGACTTTGTTTCCCAGGGGCGGTCTTGGTCTAGAGGACCCATAAACATCTCATAGAGGCGCAACGTGTCCGCTCCATAGGCCGAGTACATATCGTCAGGAGTAACCGAGTTTTTCAGCGACTTACCCATCTTCCCAAATGTTCTCGACACAGGGCCCCCCTCGTAAAAGAAAGAGCCGTTGTTTTCCTCAACCTTTTCCGCATCAACGTACACGCCTCGGTCGTCCTGATAGGCGGCAGCTTGTATGTAGCCTTGGTTGTACAAGCGCTGAAAAGGTTCTGGCCCAGAAACATGGCCTAGGTCAAACAAAACCTTGTGCCAAAATCTGGCATATAGCAAATGCAAGACAGCGTGCTCAACTCCACCTACGTAGAGATCGACACCCCCAATACCCCCATCCAGGCTGGTCATCCAATAGCGTTCGATATCTGGGCTGACGAATTTCTCTTCGTTCGACGGGTCCAAGTAGCGAAGGTAATACCAACATGATCCGGCCCATTGGGGCATCGTGTTCAGCTCTCTCTGGTATGTCTTAAAACCATCGCCGAGATCATAAGAAGCCGATGCCCATTCAACAGCTCGACCTAGAGGCGGCTCTGGGTCTGAATCCTCATCGAGCGCTCTCGGGGCCCAATCCATGAGCTCTGGCAATTCCACGGGCAAGTGTTCTTCGGGCACTGCAAGTGCAAGGCCTGTTTCGTCGAAGATAATTGGAAACGGTTCACCCCAGTAGCGTTGGCGCGAAAAGAGCCAATCCCGCAATTTATAGGTAACCATCCGCTTGCCGTGCCCGTGCTCTTCCAGCCACGCAATCATTGACGTCTTCGCTTCTTCTATCAGCAGACCATCCAAGAAGTCACTATTGATCGCGGGTCCATCGTTCGTATAGGCCTCACCCGAAAAGTTTTCGGGCGGTTGAACCGTTCTAACGATTTCGACGTCATATGCGGAAGCGAAATCCCAGTCTCTCTGGTCCTGCCCCGGCACACTCATTACGGCTCCGGTGCCGTACCCCATAAGGACGTAGTCCGCAATAAATATCGGCACAGCTTTTCCGCTGACGGGGACTTTGCAGTAGGAGCCAATGTGAACGCCTGTCTTTGAACGATTTTCTTGCCGCTCTAGGTCAGTGAGCTCAGACGCTGCACTGCGATATTGTTCGACTGCCTCGGCAGGCGTCGCTGCTCCACCCCGCCAGAGAAGAGGCGTTTCTTCAGACCATTCTTCGGCTAGGAGCTCATCAACCAAGGGATGTTCGGGAGCCAAAACCATAGCTGTGGTGCCGAAAAGCGTGTCGGGTCGGGTGGTAAATACATCAATATCTATGCCTGAGCTTGTAGGAAAAGAGATCTCAGCTCCCTCTGAGCGTCCAATCCAGTTTCTTTGCATCGTTTTGATGGACTCGGTCCAGTCAAGCCTCTCCAGGTCACCCAATAGGCGATCCGCGTATGCCGTTATTCTCATCATCCACTGCTTCATCGGACGACGGAAAACCGGATGGTTACCTCTCTCGCTCCGCCCTTCGGCCGTAACTTCCTCATTGGCGAGGACCGTTCCCAATGCAGGGCACCAATTAACGGGGGCTTCACCGAGATAGGCAAGCCTCCAAGCATCGAGTTCCTTACGACGCTCCACGGCGTCCATATCAGCCCAAGGCTTGACCGTCTTTGTGTCGCGTTCTCCCGAAGCCAAAAGCTCTTCCAGTTCAGAGATCGGCTTTGCCCGGGACTCCTCAACGTCATACCAACTGTGAAATATTTGGAGGAAAATCCACTGGGTCCAACGGTAGTAAGAAACGTCGGTTGTAGCTATTGAGCGATCCTTATCGTGCCCCAAGCCAAGCCTGTCCAATTGCCGTTGCATATTCGCAATATTTTTTTCAGTGTTTACTCTCGGATGCTCGCCCGTCTGCCTAGCGTGCTCTTCTGCAGGTAAACCAAAGGCGTCGTAGCCCATGGTGTGAAGAACGTTAAACCCAGTCATTCGTTTGTACCGAGCAAAGACATCGGTTCCTATATACCCAAGTGGATGACCGACGTGCAGTCCAGACCCCGACGGGTACGGAAACATGTCCATTACAAACAACTTCGGACGAAAAGCCTCATCCGCATCTGCACCAGCTGCCTCAGTTACCCGATATGTGCCGTCCGCCACCCATCGCTGCTGCCAGTCTTCCTCAATTCGGCTCGCCAATTGCGCGTCATACCGATACCCAGGAACTGAGTCTTCTGTTTGATCATTACTCAAGGAAGGTGCGTTCACGAGCTTTAAGGATGCCACGGAGATGGCTCGCTCATGCATTTAACGACCTAGGATTACTCAGGACATAGTTATTGCCTTACGAAGTCGAATACGCTTCAGATATGCCTGGCAACGACCGTAGTTCCAACCCAAACGAGAGCGACTCCGATTCGGCAACCGAGAATACCTACCCAACATGGGAAAAAGCAGCCGAGGCAGCTCTGCGGGGTAAGGATTTCAACGATTTAACAACTCGAACTTTCGATGAAATCGAAAGACTTCCTTTGTATACGAGAGAGCGCAACGCGACACCACGAAACGAAGAGGGCCTACCAGGAAACTCATCTTTTGCTCGAGGACACAGAGCATCTGGCAACGTTTTAGGTTGGCAGATCCGCCAACAACATTTAGCGTCGACTGTAGGCGCCAACGAACAGATACTGGCTGATCTAGAGAGTGGGGCCTCTGCTATCACTCTGAAGGGCGCCCCCGAAACTACAGCAGACCTAAACGCTGTACTCAAGGGCGTTTTTTTGGATATGGCTCCGGTGCACCTTGCTGCGGGAAGCAACACCGCTCAGGCCCAAGCTCTCGTAAAGTTATGCACCGAAAACGACGCTGATCAGAATTCATTCAGTAACAACCTTGGCCTAGACCCGCTAACCCAATTGGCGCGCACCGGTCACCTGAACGGAAACTTGACCGAAATCGCAGAGCAAATCACTGAGTTAGCTTTTCAAGTCGACACGAATTTCCCCAACATCCGACCCATTTCCGCCGAGGGGACCGTGTGGTCGGACGCCGGTGCGTCCGATAGCCAAGAACTAGCAGCAGTGCTTTCAACAGGCGTGTTTTGGCTTAAATCTCTTACTGCCCAAGGCATGAGCATCGAAAAGGCAGCGGGCCAAATCGAACTGGGCCTTTCCGCTGGGCCCGACCAATTTTTGACGATGGCAAAGTTTCGCGCTGCCCGAATGTGTTGGGCTCGGATCATTGATGCCTCAGGCGGCAACCCGGCTGTCGCAGATATCTTAATTCACGCCGGAACTTCAAATGCCATGATGACACTCACGGATGCCTGGGTGAACATTCTCCGAACCACGACGGCGTGTTTTGCCGCGGCGGCGGGTGGCGCCGATTCAATCACAGTGGCGCCGTTCGACAGCATTGCGGGACTATCAAGCAACTCAGCTCTCCGGCTTGCTCGGAACACCCAGCTAATTCTCCAAGAAGAAACGCGTCTAGCATCTGTAATCGATCCGGGTGGCGGGAGCTGGTATATCGAAGACCTCAGCGACCAGCTAGCGAAATCGTCTTGGAAGATTTTTCAAGAAATCGAAGGGCTCGGAGGAATTGGCGAGGCATTAATCTCGGGAGCATGGCAGGCGGAACTATCTCTAACCCGAAATGAAAGAATGATGGCCATAGCAGATCGGTCGATGCCTCTAACAGGGACCAGCGAGTTTCCCGATCTAGATGAAATCAAGCTGGAAAGAGCCCCATTACCTGACCCAGCCGAAATAGACGGTGAACAGCTTTGCCAGCCAGTGCCACTGTTTAGGTGGTCGTCCCCATTTGAGAGCATTCGCGAGTCAAGCGAAGCTATTGAAGATCAACCATTAATGTTCATGGCCAACCTTGGAGACATTGCCACGCACACAGCGAGAGCAACGTTCGCGAAAAACTTGTTCGAAGCGGGTGGAATTCGCACTTCAAGCAATGACGGCTTCTTGAGTGCAGATCTTTGTATCGAAGCCTTTACTCAAAGTGCGAGCCGCATCGCATGCATATGTTCGTCCGACGCAATGTATTCAGAAATGGCCTTAGAAGTAGCCCGAAATCTAAAAGAAGCGGGAGCTGAATTGGTCTATTTGGCGGGTAACCCAAAAATGCTCCCAGAACTGGAAAACCAAATTGATGGCTTTGTATATCTAGGATGCAACGTTCTCGAAGCGCTCGCCGGGATACATAAAATGTTTGGGGCTGAGGAGCACGATGAATCAAATTCCTGACTTCACCAAAGTCGAGTTAAATCTAGGAGATGAACCAGAGCCCGACGTGGACAAATGGGGCGAATCATTTCATCAAGAGGCAGGTCAAGCCTTCGAAGATCTGGTTTGGAGCACTCCTGAAGGCATAGACATCAAACCGCTCTACACCCAGGCAGACCTCGAGAGCACCGACACCGCTGTGGATAGCTTTCCCGGTTTCGCTCCATTCCTGCGAGGCCCATACCCCACCATGTACACGAACCAGCCGTGGACCGTTCGCCAATACGCCGGTTTCTCGACTGCTGAAGACTCCAACGCCTTTTATCGCCGGAACCTCGCTGCCGGCCAAAAAGGCCTATCTGTAGCTTTCGACCTCGCCACGCACCGAGGTTATGACAGCGACCATCCCCGCGTAAGCGGAGATGTCGGTATGGCCGGTGTTGCTATTGATTCGATCTATGACATGAGAACGCTCTTCGAGGGCATACCTCTAGACCAAATGAGCGTCTCGATGACGATGAACGGAGCGGTCCTCCCAATCTTGGCTCTATACGTGGTCGCTGCAGAAGAACAAGGAGTTGGGCCAGAGCAACTCGCTGGAACCATCCAAAACGACATCCTCAAAGAGTTCATGGTTCGCAACACCTACATTTACCCTCCAAAACCTTCGATGCGCATTATCGGCGACATTTTCGAATTCACCAGCCAGAAGATGCCGAGATTTAACTCAATTTCTATTTCCGGCTACCACATGCAAGAAGCCGG
>DKNM01000142.1 GCA_002470695.1 Candidatus Neomicrothrix sp. UBA7388 | reverse complement strand
TCGCTGCTGTAGTCCTCCACATTCACTCCTGTTCGCTAATACGAATCTAGTGCCTCACCTTAGGCAGTTATCCCTGTTCTTCGCACGACCGCCGCGACGCTGCCCTACAAAAGCCGCTTTGCGCACTCATCGACCCCGTCATTACTTAAGCCCATTTTGACGCGACCGTCCTCACTCCGTTCTATTCTCAGGCAATGGACTTTGACTGGCCCGACGACAATGATGACAGACGGCTCGAGATTCGCGAGTGGTTGAGCAGCAATGGCAATAATCCTTCACAAGAGGCGCTTGCTCGCGCCGGATACGTTGCGCCTCACTGGCCAAAGCCTTATGGCTTGGATGCTGACCCCATTCATCAACTGATCATTGACGAAGAGTTGTCGAAAGCAGGCGTTAAGAGAGCTGCTGGAGGTATTGGTTTGGGCTGGGCTGGCCCAACTATTTTGTTCGGTGGAACCCCCGAACAGCAAAATCGTTATCTGTGGCCGATTCTGACTGGTGAGGAAGTTTGGTGTCAACTGTTCAGCGAACCTGATAGCGGGTCAGATTTGGCGAACCTTGCGACAAGAGCTGTACGCGATGGAGATAGGTACATCGTCAATGGGTCCAAAATTTGGTCTTCAGGAGCACACCGAAGTCATCTGGGAATTCTCATCGCTCGAACCGATCCAGATGTCCCTAAGCACCGAGGGGTCTCATATTTTATTTGTCCGATGGATACCCCTGGACTTGAGCTTCAACCCATCGTTGATATGACCACCGCTCACTCGTTCAATCAAACCTTCTTCACCGATATGGAGCTGCCAGTCGAAAATCGTATAGGCGACGAAAACGATGGATGGCGCCTAGCGAAAGTGACCCTTGGAAATGAAAGAGTGTCTCTTTCGGGCGAAGGAGCACTTTGGGGAAGCGGACCGAGCGCAAAAGATTTACTCGATTTGGTTCGCGCAGCCGGCGGTTTAACCGATCCGAATTTACGGGATCGAGCATCCCGCTTACACATTGAAGGAGAGGTCCTGCGGTTAATTCGACTTCGAACGCTCTCAGCTCAACTACAAGGCAGACAACCAGGACCGGAGGCGTCGGTTCGAAAGGCGCTGGCCGACGAACATGGTCAGAATGTTATGCAACTCGCAAAAGATCTAACCGGAAGTCATGGAATGTTGGTTGACGCCGGGCCGCTTGGGGAGTCACCGAAATTTCCAGTTACTCATGCTGTAGTTGAAGGTTGGCAACACTGGCATGGGGGATTTCTCTTTTCTCCCGCCTTGACCATAGGCGGCGGCACCAGTGAAGTTCAGCGAAATATTGTTGCGGAAAGAGTACTTGGGCTTCCTCACGACGTTGACATTCAGTCAGGCCAGACTTGGTCCGAAAGCAAAGCACAATAACTATGATTTCGTTACGCGTTTGAGTTCTCTTACGACAAAGAAAGCGTTACCTTTCCAACATAAGTTGATTCAACCGACAGGAATAAAATTGGCTAATCAAACATCTGCATGTGGCGGCTTACTAATTGCGCTTGGAGTAATAGTGACCATCGCTTCCGACTCGGGGAGCGCAACCTCACTAATCCCGGCGTTCATTGGAGCGATCCTTCTCATTCTTGGCTTATTAGCCAGATCAAAACCCGAGCTCTCCCATCACCTCATGCACGCAATGGCTGTTGTGGTTCTTCTCGCAATAATTGGAAGCTTGGGGTCGCTCATAGGTAGGGGCAGCACAGGCTGGGCACTCTTCTCTCAGCTTGCGACTATTGCCATCGCTGGCTTTTTATTAGTCAACGCAATTCAAGCCTTTAAAAAGCGCTCACAACAAACAGCCGACGAATCGTAGCAAGAACCTCCCACTGTGCAGTTGTAGCTCAGGGAAATTGACAACCTTGCTTCGATAGCAAACCCGAAATTCGATTTTGGTAAAGTCTAGCTATGAATCAAATGCAAGTGGGGGCAATTCACATCTACCCGGTGAAGTCCTGTCAGGGTATTTCTGTCGATAGTTCAACTGTCGTCGACACCGGTTTAGAGCATGACCGCATTTGGCAAGTAGTGAACGCTAATGGCGAGAGCGTGACACAACGAGCGAACCCCGCTCTTGCCACCATCACCACAGCCATAGATGGGAATGACGTCACGTTGTTCGTGCCTCAGCACGGCTCTATCACGCTCTCGAGCGAGGGAGCAGCAGCGGTAACGGTGCTACCACTCGTCGGAAAGCGACCAGTGAACGGAGTTGACGGAGGAGACTCAGCGGCTGAATGGATTTCTGATTTTCTCGGCGATGAACTCAGGTTTGCGGGAATCACCCCCGAATCAAAACACCGTCCTCCTTCTTCGCTTGATGCCTATGAACAGACCATTACCTTCGTCGATCTTGCTCCCGTTTTGCTGACAAATTCGGCATCACTTGCCTGGTTGCAAGCAAAAGCGAAAGAACCATTCGGGATGGATCGATTCAGAGCTAACGTCGTAATTGACGCACCCGAGCCGTGGGTGGAAGACACTTGGCACGAAATGAGCATCGGTGAGACCGAAGTGACCGCTGAAATGCCTTGGCCAAGATGCGCCATACCGCAGATAGATCAAATAACCGGCGAAAGAAACCGGGAGCCGGCCGTGGCGTTGCGCGCTCACAGGTGGTGCAGTGAGGCGCCGACCTTGGAGGGAAACTGGAAAGCGTTGATGGAAGGGAATGGGTTATTTGGAATGTCCTGTCGGATAGGTCCTCCAGGGTCGACTATCAAGGTCGGCGATCAGGTAGAAGTCAGGTCCTTTCAGGACCCAATCATTCAACCACCGACTTAGCTTGGAAGACGAGAGCCAATCACGGCCGCTCAAAAGGTTTCCGAGGCACAAGTAAGCCACGGCCCGGCTCGGCTTCCACTGTCGAACCCTCAGCCACGACCTCTCCTCTGCTGATCGTAAACTTGGGCCAGCCTGTTGTTTCCCAGCCGTCATATGGTGAATACCCCGACGCAGAGTGCATAGTTGAACCGTCGATCACTCGCGTCTTGTTTGGATCCATAACTATTAAGTCAGCATCCGCGCCGGGCAAGATTGAACCCTTTTGGGGGTACATGCCAAATATCTTTGCAGGGTTGCTGCTCGTGACCTCAACAAATCTACTTATAGAGATCTTTTTTGTGGCGACGCCTAGTGCCCATAGCATAGGCAAACTGGTTTCCAATTCGGCCATACCTTGACGGAGTTCAGCCGGTCCGAGAGACGGATCCACTTTTTGGGCCAAGGTCCACGGAGCATGGTCGGTCGCCACAGTAGAAACAGAACCATCAGCTATACCCGCCCACAGGGCCTCACGGTCGCTATCTTCGCGCAGGGGCGGCGCTCCGGCGTACTTTGCGCCATCTACTTCATCGAAGCGAGAGCGTTCAAGATGTAAATAGATAGGCCTAGTCTCCACGTAAACAGGGAGACCTCTAGCTCTACCATTTCTGCATACCTCAAGCGCAGCATTGCTGGACAGGTGGACGACATAGGTTGCCGCCCCGCTAACTTCACAGAAACCTACTGCACGCTCGGTCGCAATTCGTTCAGCCACCACCGGTCGCGTCTCCGGGTAATGGCGGTGCGAGGTAAGGCCAGCTTCATTTACTAATTCGCCGCAACAGCCCATTAGGGCAGCGTCCTCGCAGTGTACGAGCACCACCGAGCCGACCTCGGCGGCGGCTCGCATCGCTCGCAAAAATGCGTCTACATTCCGATCAAATCGCCGGAAAGAAAGAAAGATTTTTATACTCGGGTGCCCTCCTTGAGCCAAACGCGAAATTTCTTCAACCGCGTCCGCGTCGGGGTCCAGCAGGACAGGGTGATGGAAAAAATC
>DKNM01000101.1:48712-58018 GCA_002470695.1 Candidatus Neomicrothrix sp. UBA7388 | reverse complement strand
TTTCAAGCTGGAGTCGGGTTACTCATTGTCGTCGCTTTGGCTCGATCAGGTCTTGATCTTGTGAACGCAAATGCGGTGAAGGTTGTTGTCATATTAGTTCTCACACTTATTGCGGTCCCCGTGTTTATTGTGCGACAACAAGTCGATTGGGGGTTCGCGCTGGTGTTAGCCGTAGGTTTCGCAATAGGCGGCTGGTTTGGCGCACGAATAGCTGTTCGCGGCGGTGAAAAAATAATCCGGCCTGTGCTTTTTGCGGCAGTCGCGGCCTTGGCAGGCCGAATGATCGGATTTTATTAACGTTTACGATCTACCCTTTCCTCGTGATCTTCGACCTAGACCTTGATCGAGTGCGAAACCGTCCAGGAATTAAATGGGAACGCCATGGCGATGATGTGTTATGCGCCTGGGTGGCGGACATGGACTTGGAAGTCCCAGAGTTCATTACGAATGCGGTCATCGAACGAATTAATTCAGGCGGACTTGGCTATGGATTTTACGACGAGCCAATACCCGTGCTTGAGGCGTTCCGGGATCGAATGCGGAACGCTTTTGATTGGCGCGTCGAGGTATCGGAGATTATACGGGTGCATGACGTTATCCAAGGTCTCGAATTAGTTCTTGATACCTTGGTCCCGCCCGGCGCAGGGGTCGTCGTTCAAACACCCGTTTACCCGCCGTTCTACTCAAGCATTGAGGGCGTTGGTCGCAGGTGGGTCGCCAACCCGCTTATCGAAAGGGAGACTGGGTGGAGTCTTGACTTCGAGCATTTAGAAAGCGTTGCATCGCAACAAGATGTCTCGGCGCTGCTTCTGTGCCACCCCCATAATCCATCTGGTTTCGTGATGGATAAAACTGATCTTGCGCAAGTGATTGAAATAGCTGATCGTCATGACCTTTTAGTGATCTCCGACGAGATTCACTGTGACTTGGTATACGCACCTAACGAGCACTTACCTACGGCATCGATAAGTGAATTAGCTGCCCAGCGGACAGTAACGCTTATCGCTGCCACAAAGACGTTCAATATGGCTGGCCTTCGCATGGCGTTCGTTCACACCGCCTCAGAAAAATATTTACCGTCGCTTCAGCAGATCCGACCGCGCATGATTGGTGGGATAAACGGCTTAGGGCAGGTGGCCACAGTTGCGGGGTGGGAACATGGCGATGCTTGGCTTTCTGAACTGGTCGCCGGGCTTGACCGCAACCGCCACTTGTTGGGCGAACTACTGAACGACTATCTCCCGGCGGTCCACTACCGCTTACCTGAAGCAACGTATTTAGCGTGGTTGGACTGTCGCGAACTTGGCTTAGGTGATGACCCTGCCGAAATTTTCCTGGCCCAAAATAAGGTGGCGCTTAGCTCGGGACCAGACTTTGGGATTGAGGGTCTAGGACATGTGCGACTAAATTTTGCTACTTCGCCGGAGATGCTCCAAATGATTGTGGAGCGAATGGCTCAAGTTAGCTAGTCGTCAATGGGTCCGAGGTCTTCGGATTCGCCGCGTTTCGCCTGGCGACGTAGAACCAATGGATAACCCACAGCGGCTACCGCAAAAAACAAAAACCATTGAACTGCGTACGCCAAATGAGGGCCCAGGTCAGTTGAAGGCGGGTCGATTGGAATTGCATTCTCAGGTGTCGCTGTGCTCGACATAAGCTCAACGTAGACAGGCGCCAACTCAAGGCTGGTTTGCTTATTAATCCGGGCAACATCGGTTCTGGCCAGAGTTGTGAGCACTCCTGAGGCGGGATCTTTTGCGCCTAACGAGCCGCGAGTTTGGGTAAAGCGAATGCGCGCTTCCATTGAAACGTCGCCTAATGGTCGAGGGAATTTGCTTGGATCGCACAAAGTTTCATGTAACCACCCAGCAATAACCAACACGCCTAGTGAGTTGTCTATCTTAAGCGGCGTAGCGAGATGGCAGCCGGCTGCTTCGCGGTGGCTGCGATTTCGAATGAGAACACTTTCTTCCCCGACCCAAGTGCCATTTAAAATGATTGAGCGAAACTCGATATCAGCATCTGATTGAAAGAGCTCTGATACGGAAACTGGCGTCGTGTTTTGTTGAGCGAGAACAGTGTCGTTGCGTTCGCCCCGTCTTTGATGTCGACCAAATTGCCAAATACCTGCGCCTATAAAAGCTACTGATAAGGCAATTACCAAGAGATGAGCTAGTAACCACTTTGGTTGGCGAACAAAGCCGTACATCAATTCTACGCTAGCGGGACCCGTAGACTGACCCGCCGTGAAGCGATACCACTTCCTCTCAACATTGATGTCCGTCGCTTTAGCGTTGAATCTTGCGTGTAGTGGAGCGGAACCGGAAAAGGCGATCTTTGTCGTTCCCGATACGACTGTTGTAGATCCACCTGAAGAACTTCCGGCTTCACCATCTACGACGCTGGAGTTTGATTCGGGCGAGATCACGGACGTGTCAGCTCAGGCGAATGACGTCCCGCCTGAAGCTTCGAGTGAAGCGACCACAACTACTGAACCCAAGCGCCTTTGGACACTTTTAGCCGGAGGAGATGTGCTCCTCGACCGAACTGAGCCAAAAGGAATTGACCCCTTCAAAGGTGTGCAACCGCACCTCTCATCGGCTGATATTGCGATTGTCAATCTTGAAATGGCAATAACCGAACGCGGAGAGCCGTATGACAAGGAATTTGTATTTCGAGCTCCGGGGTCTGCGGCGTTGACGCTCGCAGGCGCGGGTATTGACGTAGTGTCCCTTGCTAATAACCACACGCTTGACTTCGGTCTCATAGGTCTAGAAGACACCATAGGAGTTCTTGACGAAGTCGAAATTCTGCGACCCGGCGCTGGTGGTAACAACGCAGAAGCCTATGCCCCTCGCGTCATGTCGTTAGATAATGGGATTCGAGTAGCTTTTGTTTCGGCGACAGCAGTAGTCCCAGGAGGCTTTGCTGCTAGCTCTACCCGGGCAGGCGTTGCGGATGCTAGGGGGGCTATTTCGCGAGTGTTGGCGGCAGTGCGAGCAGCGGCGTCTGGCAATGACGTGGTTGTGGTCAGTGTGCATTGGGGCGTCGAGCGACGAACGTGCCCTAACGAGAGCCAACGAGATCTAGCGCGCGAGCTCATTGACGCGGGAGCGAATCTAATATTGGGTCATCACCCCCATGTTTTGCAGCCGATTGAAACGTTTGACCGCACAGTAATTGCCTATTCGCTAGGAAATTTCGCCTGGCACCCTCGGTATGGAATAACCGGGGAGACCGGGGCACTTGAAGTTTTTTTCGATGGGGCACGCGTTGAGGGTTATCTTTTTCACCCGCATGTGCTTGACGACGATGGAGGCCCTCGGCCGGTAAGAGAAGGTGATCGATACAACCGTATTATCGACATCACTGAAGGACGATGCGAGGAACACGACCCGGGCTTAGATGTAACCGAGGACGAGTCAGACCCGGCTAGTTCACCTGAGACCGGTTGAAATTAAAGAATAGTTATGGGCGTGATTTCGTCATGTGGTTCGAATCCCAATATTTGGCCTAGGAACGATAGTTCCGCATCAAGAGCGGCTGAGATAGTTTCAGCTTGGCGGAAACCATGACTCTCTCCGGCAAAGAGTACATATGAATGAGGAATGCCTGCTGCTTGGAGAGCGTCTACTAGTTGCTCTGCCTGCGAGGGAGGAACTACCGGGTCTTCGGACCCTTGCAGCACGATCATTGGAGTTACTAGGCGATCCGCGTGATGAATAGGCGATCGTTCATCGTAAATATCCCGCTCAGCTGGCCATTCGCCTACAAGCGAATCTAGATATCGGGCCTCAAATTTGTGGGTGTCCTCGGCGAGGGTCGCGAGATCCGCTACTCCGTAACGCGAGATGCCGGCAGCGAAAACGTCAGTCGTCGTCAGCGCGCGTAACGTTGTGTACCCCCCTGCAGATCCGCCTTTGATTACAAGTCGTTTCGGATCTGCGAGCCCTTGATTCGCTAAGAATCTAGCCGCCCCAACACAGTCTTCTGTATCGGCGATACCCCACTTACGTCTCAGCTTGTTCCGGTACTCAGTGCCGAAACCCGTGCTCCCGCGGTAATTGACATCGACTACGGCGAAGCCCCGGTTTGTCCAAAACTGAATCGCTAGATCGTAGGAAGATCTTGCCGCCCCTGTGGGACCTCCATGACTAAGAAGAATCAGTGGAGGCAGCCCCGATTGGGAAAAGAATTTAGAGTTTAAGGGAGCAAAGTAAAAGCAGTAGGTGTCATCTCCATCGAGATCAGGGACTGACATCGAAGTAGGAGTTGAAATTTCTTCGGAAGGCAGTGGACTCTCTTGCGAGTTGTTGAGCTTTTCTACAGAGCCATCCGCAGCGATAATTACAACCGCTGCCTGAGATGTCCAGCTTGCTGCAACTGTCACTGCCCGCCCGTCTTCAAGCATGCTGAGACCGTTGAATTCAGTTAGCCCGCAATCAACCTCGAGCAGTTCTGACTCGACGATGCGGCCGATATGTCCTGTCCCCTTATCTATCCAGGTACACCAGATAGCGTCGTCTGACCATGCGTAGGTCTGCTGTCCAAAGACCCAACCCGGCACGCCGAACTCATACTGTGCTGAAAAAATTGGCTGAGTTAAACCATTTTCCAAGTCGACTTTGTGGATGTTCCACCACCCGGTTTCGTCGCTGACTATGTGCAGCTCTCCCTCAGGTGAAAATTTTGGTTGTTGCAGTGCTGGGCCGTCAACGAGTATTTGGTGGTGGCGCCACTTGCCCTTAATCCTTTTCGCCAAATGCAGCCGGACATGATCCCAAGGCATAGATGGATGGTTCCACGAAAGATATGCGAGTGATTCGCCATCTGGGGATACAACTGGAGACGAGTAGAAGTCTGCCCCTGTAGCAATTTCCTCTATGTGTCCGTCCAAAGTTACGGTCGCGAGCAAATTATCTGGTGTTGGACTGTCATCTCGATGCCGCTCGACAACCCATACAGTTTCTGTTGTGTTGGGAACCGAAGTTCCGTTCGCAAACCTCAGGTGGGAATCCGACGGTGAGGACGTTATTGGTTGGAGATCCCCATTGAGCAACCAGATGCGCTGATCTATCAATGAGGTCAACAAAATGCCGTTAGACGTCGGTAGCCAAGAACCACCCCCGTACTCATGGACCAAAGTCCGAACATTCAGATCGGCTGGACCGAGAGTGCTCGCGGTTTCGTCATGGTATTTGACGATTGCTGTTCGGCCCGATTCCTCTGGACGTCCTTCTAGCCAGTAAATATCGTTGTTGAAAACTGTCGGTTCGGAAAGGCGAATGGCGCCTTTAGCCAATGCGGAAGAGGTGAGCTTCGAAGGCCAGCTCCCATAAGGCAAGTTTGTTTTCAAAATGGTCCTAAAAATGCTCAAAAGTTCTAAAATTCATTCGAATTTTAACGACACCACGTTAATGCGTCGCTATGCTGCGGCACTGAAGTTGTGGGGCCAGAGAAAGTGTAATCTTTTTCTATACATGCCCCGGAAAAGATTGCGGTTCGCTATCTGTTGAACCGCTTGGCATGCGCTCCGGATTTCCCACCAATCCGTGGGCGTTCCGTGAGCCGAGGGAGGACCCACCGACTCCCTCGGCTCACATCATTTTAAGAACCCGAAAAATGAAAGCTCTAATCGTCTTCCAGACCTGTGACAATTCGTTCGACGTCGACGCGTGTTGCTTCAAGTCTGGTTCTGCACCAGTTAATTAGTTCTGAAGCGCGTTCAAGATCTACCGTCAGTGAGTCAATATTGACCTCGTCAGAATCAAGTTTTTGAAGTATTGATTCTAATTCTTGGGTCGCGGCTTGAAAGGTTAGTTCTGACGAAGTCATTGCGTTTCCTTATCGGTGATGGCTTTAGATGCGCTTACGGTGCTCTTGATGACTGAATCTGCTGTTTCCGTGACAAGTTTTGATCCTGCAGCGATGGGACCTCGGACAACTTCGCCTAGGTCATTGCGAGTAATTGAAAAGCCGCGGGCTAGCGTTCGCTGCGGATGAAGAGCTGCGACTAAATCTGTCATTCGACCAAGCCGTTGCGAATGTCGTTCAATTGACATCAAAGCGAGATCCCGGACTCTGGTGTTTGCAGCTGAGATCTGCTGATTCTTTATCCCGATGGTTCGCTGAGTACGATCATTGATTGCGCTTGCGGTTGAAGCGATAGCGTCGGCTGCTCGGTTGTGGCAGTTGGAGGCAAGATTAACGATTTGCCTAGCGACGGTCGTCAAGTTTTGGTCAAACCTTGCGACCCGCTGGACGATTGCAGCCGCACAAGCTGTTGGTGTTTTATATGCAGTGTGCGCAACTTCGTCTACTACTGACCTGTCGATTTCATGACCAATACCGGAAAGAACTGGCACGGGGCATGTCGCAACTGCATGAGCAACGCTTTCTAGGTCGAAGGCCATGAGGTCGGTGCGAGCACCTCCGCCTCTTACGATCGCGATAACGTCGACATCGAGATCTATTAGAGAGCCGAGAGAATTGGCCAAGCTTGTTGGGGCGTCCGATCCTTGAACCGCTGAATGTGCAAGCGAGATCCTGAACGGATAAGCGCTAGATGTTATTTCTTTGACGAAGTCGTTATATGCGGCGCTTCCTTCTGACGTGATGAGCCCGACGTGAAGCGGGACCGCTGGAATCGGTAGTGTCGAATTCGCCTCTAACAGGTTGGACTCAGCAAGCCGTTGAAGGACTCTGTCTCTGTCAACTGCTAACTGTCCAAGAGTATGGTGCGGATCGATGCTAGTCATCTGGACTTGAACGCGACCTTGAGGAGCGTAAAACGACAACTCTCCTCGGATTCTTACTTTGATGCCGTCGGTCAATTGGCCTGCTGCCGCCGCATTGAGTAGTGAATCAATGTCCTGGCGCCGCCCTTTCCATAAGACGACTGACATCTTGTCAACTTGACGACCTTTATTATCGGGCTCAACCAGGTCGAAGTAAACGTGGCCTGATGAATGTGGCTTAAAGCCACTAATTTCACCCTCGATCCAGAGTTCATCTTGGAAAACGGCCCTCAGAGTGTCTCTAATTGCTCCGCACAGCTCTCCTACTGACCAGGTATGTGTTGCCATGCTGTAACCAAACGTGAGGTGATTCAAATTCTTCCAAATGACCTTAGGCGGGAAACAAGGCCGAATCGTAGATAGCACTGCTTGCTAGGTCTTCGTTGATGTTGGAGAGAGCCAGGGGCGGTAGGATCTTGAGCGGAAGGTTGCCAGAGCGGACGAATGGGGCGGCCTCGAAAGCCGTTGTGGCCTCCGGGTCACCGTGGGTTCGAATCCCACACCTTCCGCCAAGCTGTTTCGCGTTATTCGCGTATGACCTGGTTTATCTGCGTGCGCTGAAGAAGTTCGAGAGAAGTTCGCCGCACTCGACCGCAAGAATGCCGCTGGTTACTTCTGCTTGATGGTTTAAACGTGGGTC
Source organism: Candidatus Neomicrothrix sp. UBA7388 (assembly GCA_002470695.1). Classification (GTDB taxonomy): domain Bacteria; phylum Actinomycetota; class Acidimicrobiia; order Acidimicrobiales; family Poriferisodalaceae; genus UBA7388. The sequence goes on along the minus strand of DKNM01000101.1, from coordinate 50,581 downwards.
TGCAAACAGGTTGTACAAAGTTTCCGCAGCGCCGGCCTTTGGGTCATGGGCTCCGAAGATAACTCTCGTTATTCGTGAGTTAATCGCCGCTCCGGCGCACATGGGGCAAGGCTCTAGCGTTGAGACCAGCGTGGCGCCCTCAAGATGCCATGTGCCCAATTTCTCTGCAGCTTCTCTTAGCGCCAGAACTTCGGCGTGCGCTGTTGGGTCTCCTGTTAGTTGTCGTTCGTTGTGACGAGATGCAATTACTTCGTTATCGACTATTACCAAAGCCCCAATTGGTACGTCCTCGTGTTCGAGGGCAAGCTTCGCTTCCTGAATAGCTAAACGGATTGCTTCTTCGTCAGTCATGGCGGAGAGTGTGGGATTCGAACCCACGGAGGCCGGTTAGACCTCACACGCTTTCCAAGCGAGCCCATTCGTCCGCTCTGGCAACTCTCCTTGTTCATCGTTCCACGAGGCGGCCAGGTGATCTGCGGCACACAACGAAATCCGCTGAGAGCTGCTGCCTCCCGGCCCTGACTCGATTCACGGGTCGTTGTTGCACAGGACCCGGCCGCCACGAGGAACGATGACGCTCTATTAGGCTACTTGCCCCTCGCAGCGTCGGCACACAAGTAGCATCACCAAGTAATGGTCTTCCAGTCTCTTTACAGGCGTTATCGCCCTCGAAACTTTTCAGAAGTAATCGGTCAAGATCACCTAGTGGCGGCTTTGCGGAATGCCGTCATGGAAGACCGCGTTGGTCACGCCTATCTTCTGAGCGGTCCTAGAGGAACAGGTAAAACCTCAACCGCCCGCATTCTCGCTAAAGCGCTGAACTGTCGCGAGAGGACCGATGGAGGGGAGCCTTGCGGTGTCTGCGAGAGTTGTATCGCCATCGAATCGGGTAGTTCGATGGATTTGGTTGAGCTTGATGCAGCATCAAATAACAATGTCGCAAACATAAGGGAAATAACTTCTAATGCGGCCCTTGGTAGTCCGGGTGAGAGAAAAGTTTATTTGTTAGATGAAGTTCACATGCTCACCGCTGCTGCATCCAATGCTTTGTTAAAGACTCTTGAGGAACCTCCCGAACATGTGATTTTCATTCTTGCGACTACGGATCCGCAAAAGGTTCTGCCGACGATCAGAAGCCGTACTCAGCACGTTGAGTTAGCGTTGGTCCCACCAGAGATTTTAGGCGACCACGTAAAACACATCGCGGAGCAGGCGAATCTCGATGTCGATTCGGCAACTCTCGAGTATGTAGTGCAACGCGGATCTGGATCTGTGCGTGACACGCTTTCTGCTCTTGACCAGGTCATCACAGCTGGCGGCGTTCCAAAAAATAATGTGAGCGTAGATCCTTTGGTTGCTGGTATCGCAGCGCAAGATCTTGTCATATCAATGGCAGCTGTTTCTGACGCAGTTGCTGCTGGCGTCGATCCCAGAGATTTGGCATATCGATTGACACGGAAATTGCGCGATATTTTTCTTGCTGGTGCCGGCGTCACATCCTCCGATTTAACTTCGGAAGACATTGTCACGCTTACCCACATAGCTGGGGAGATGACGCGAGCCGTAAACGTGAGAGCTTTAGAGCTTCTCGGTCAAGCTCTCATTGATATGCGTCAAGCACCTGACCCTCGGCTAGTACTTGACTTGGCTTTGGTTCGCTTGTTTGCGAATGAGTTGTCAACGCAAGCTACCTCTCGCCAAGGGGACAAGACACCGGAAGGCAATCAGGAGCCAAATAGAACCTCCAATAAAGAGGCCCCCGCAGCGAGGGCTCGTGAGGCTTTGGCTAGCACCGAAGCATCTAATTCTCCAGACGAAACGAGTTCAGTTGCAGCACCTCCGCCTCCGCCTCCGGCCCCAGCACCCCCG
>DKNM01000101.1:44500-48367 GCA_002470695.1 Candidatus Neomicrothrix sp. UBA7388 | reverse complement strand
ACCCCCGCCTCCGGCCCCAGCACCTGCTGAATTGAGCAGGGAATCCACGTTGTCGGTCGATCCAACTGCAAAACCTGTTGTGCAAGACTTATCGCTTGCCCATGTCTCTGAGGTATGGCAGGAAAAGGTGCTGCCCGGAATAAGTGCCAAAGCGCGCGCTCGATTTCAAGCGGCGAAAGTCAAAGACGTGCCCAATGGGCGAGTGCAACTGGAGTTGCCCAATGCGACACACAAAGAACGCTGTGAACAATTAAAAGGCGATATCGAAAAAGCTCTTAGCTCCCATCTGGGTGGCGACGTGTCGGTTGAGTTGCTATCGGTTGATGAATCGCAGTCTGCAAAAGTAGATGCTCCCGAAACCCGAATCGAAGAAGTAGTTGACCCTTCGGAATTTGAAGGCGGCATTGACACAGGGCCGACAAGCGTTGAACGCGTGCTCGAAGCCTTCCCCGGTGCTGTGGCTTCAGAAGAAGAAAGCCAAAGGTGAATTGGATAGCCGATGACCGATGAATTAGACGACAATTTTCAACTTCCCGACATTAAGGAATTCCAACAGCAGCTTTTGGAGCAGCGCCAGGCCATCTCATCCACCACAATTGAAGGCTCTGCTGGTGGTGGTGCGGTCAGGGTTTCAATGCAGGCTGACGGGACTGTCCTTGACGTCAGGATTACGCCAGATGTTGTAGACAGAGGTGAAATCGAAATGCTTGAGGATCTCGTGGCCGCAGCATTTCGAGATGGGTTGCGACGTTGCGGAAATGCTCAAGCTGCGGCAATGGCAAAAGTTGCTCGCAACCAAGCGCCCGGCAACGGAGGGTGATGCGGCGTGTATGACGGACCGGTGCAAGATCTGATTGATGAGTTAGGGCGATTGCCGGGGATTGGTCCCAAATCGGCTCAGAGGATTACCTTTTACTTATTGAAATTACCCAAGGGGGACGCACAGCAGCTTGCCAGCGCAATTGTCGAAGTGAAAGAACGAATTGGTTTCTGCCAAAAATGTTGGAATATTTCTGAACAAGACCTTTGCCCTATCTGCAGTGATCCGCAGCGTCAAACTGGTTCGCTCTGCGTAGTGGAAGAACCTAAGGATGTGGTGGCTTTGGAACGAGCGGGTTTCCGTGGTCGGTATCACGTTTTACAAGGAGCGCTCAACCCAATGGAAGGGGTCGGTCCAGAACAGTTGAGGATTAGAGAGCTTTTGCAAAGAATCCGAGAAGAGGGAGTCGATGAATTGATTCTCTGCACGAACCCAAATATTGAGGGGGAGGCGACGGCGATGTATCTCGCGAGGCAGCTCCAACCCTTAGGGATCACCGTGACACGGATAGCAAGCGGTTTGCCTGTCGGTGGAGATCTTGAGTATGCCGACGAACTCACTCTTGGGCGAGCACTTGAGGGGCGACGGGAATTGCAAGGCTGAAGCTCCGAAAGTGGGAGGGCGGATGCCGGAGTCGAGCGCTTGGAATATCCATTCTCAGCGCAAAGTCGTAGCTGAATTAAGTCCTCAACTCCGACATCCATAAGAGATGCACTCTTTGCGTTTATGTTACAAAAATTTCGAATGTATTACAAAGATACTCTGATGGGGATCAGACAACCTCAATGATAAGAGCGTCTCCCTGACCGCCTCCTCCGCATAACGCTGCGGCGCCCAATCCGCCCCCACGCAAGGTCAACTCTTCCATCAAAGTAAGCGCCAATCTGCTGCCCGACATCCCAATTGGGTGCCCAAGGGCGACGGCCCCACCGTTGACATTGACAATTTCATCGCTGACTCCGAGGTCTTCGGTAGCTGCTAACCCAACAGCGGCGAATGCTTCGTTCAATTCGAAGAGCGAAAGCCCGGAGATGTCTAAGTCGGTTTTCGAAAGAGCGTTGCGTATTGCTTGCGAGGGTTGAGTTAGCAGACAAGTGCCAGGACCGGAAACCATGCCGTAACTGACTATTCGGGCGGAAATTTCGAGTTCGAGTTCGGCAGCTTTCTGGGGAGACACTAAGACTATGGCGCAGCCACCATCAGAAATTTGTGATGCATTTCCCGCAGTTACCGCGCCGTCGCTAGCGAAGGCCGGTCGCAATCCTGAAAGGCTCTCGGAGGTGGTTCCGGGACGCACCCCTTCATCAGTATCGACGATCAATGAGTCCCCGCCTCTCTGAGGAATCTCGACCGGCGCAATTTCCTTGGCAAGACGACCCTCCTTTTGGGCATTCGCTGCTCGCTCATGTGATTGCGCAGAAAACTCGTCCATCGCTGCCCTGTCAATAGATGCTGCAGATGCATCCCGCTCGGTGCCGTCACCCATGTGTCCGTCGTCAAAAGCACACCATAAGCCGTCGTGGATCATTGCGTCTTGAAGCTCGCCATGACCCATTTTGAGACCGTTGCGTCCATTGGCAAGAAGGTATGGAGCGTTGGTCATTGACTCCATCCCGCCCGCAACCACTACATCTGCATCGCCTGATGCGATCATTTGATCTGCTAAATAAATTGCGTTTAGTCCGGACAAACAAACCTTGTTAATGGTGATCGCCGGGACTTCCATAGGAATGCCAGCCTCCACAGCTGCTTGTCGAGCGGTTATTTGCCCTTGGCCTGCTTGCAAGACTTGACCCATCACGACGTGGTCGACTTGATCACCCGTAATCCCTGAACGCTCTAACGCGGCAGCTATTGCGTGGGCACCCAACTGCACGCCAGTGAAATTAGCTAACCCACCGTTGAAACGACCGATAGGAGTGCGGGCTCCAGAAACAATTACCGATCCAGGCATTGTTATCTCCTCAAATATTCATGGCTTCTTGTCGATGAAGTGTAGATTTCTCTCGCCTCTCTTGCTTGGGTTACAAAAATGCCCTCTAGCGTTAACGGTCATCCCCTCAAACATCGGAGCGTAACTTGTCCTCCATGCAGCACATTCTTGATGCCATTCAGGCTGACGCGACCGCGGATGAGATAGCCGCGCTGGAAATTCCTGAAAGTTACAGAGCCGCGTATGTCACTCGTGACGATCAACACATGTTTGAAGATCGGGAATCCTGGGAAAAAGACCCCCGGGAATCTATTCACATAGACGAGGTGCCGACTCCGGAGCTAGCACCTGATGAGGTGTATCTGGCCGTAATGGCAAGTTCGATCAATTTCAACACGGTGTGGACATCGATATTTGAACCCCTACCAACATTTGGTTTTCTCGACCGACTTGGCAAAGAAAGTAGTTGGGGTGCTCGGCATGCACTTGATCACCACATAATTGGTTCTGATGCTTCCGGTGTTGTTTTAAAAACCGGATCTGCTGTGCGTAATTGGAAGCCGGGCGATCGAGTTGCAGTTCACTGTAACTATGTTGACGACCAAGACCCTGCGGCCCACGAAGATTCGATGCTGGCCTCAAATCAGCGCATTTGGGGATTTGAGAGCAATTTCGGGGGATTAGCTGATCTCTCAATCGTGAAAGCAAACCAGTTAATGCCGAAACCAGCGCATCTGACGTGGGAAGAATCTGCTGTGAATGCCCTATGCGCTTCGACTTCTTACCGAATGCTTGTAGGCGATAACGCCGCCAGAATGAAACAAGGCGACAATGTTCTTATATGGGGCGCGTCGGGTGGCCTAGGAGGGTATGCCTGTCAATTGGTGATTAATGGGGGCGGAACGCCGATCGGTGTGGTCAGTTCTGCGGACAAAGTCGATTTGCTTAACGAACTTGGTGTCGAACACGTCATTAATCGCAGCGAAGAGGGTTACCAATTTTGGGCTGATGACCACACTCAGGATGAAGGCGAGTGGCGGCGCTTAGGAAAGCGGGTGCGAGGATTTATTGGTGATGATCCTGACATTGTTTTTGAACATCCTGGACGCTCAAC
>DKNM01000101.1:9240-44116 GCA_002470695.1 Candidatus Neomicrothrix sp. UBA7388 | reverse complement strand
GCGACAACGGGTTACATGATCGAGTACGACAATCGTCACCTTTGGATGAGACTAAAACAAATTGTTTCGAGCCATTTTGCGAACTACTCCGAAGCTTGGGAAATGAATCGACTGCTTGATGAAGGCAGAATTCAACCCATTCTCTCCAAGACCTTTGATCTGAAAGACACCGGAGAAGCTGCTTATCAGGTCCATCACAATCAGCACGAAGGAAAGCTGGGAGTGCTCTGCCTATCGCCTGAAGCAGGTCTCGGTGTGACTAACCCAGAAAAGCGCGAAGCTATCGGCGAGGAAAAAATTACTCTTTTCCAACGACATGCTGACTCACTTGATGCAACGGAGAATGGATCATGATCCTGACAGAAATTGACCACGTCGCGATAGCTGTTCGCGATCTCGAAGCCGCCATTAGCTATTACCAGGAGGCTTTCGGTGCGGAAGTTCATCATCGAGAAATCGTGGATAGCGACGGAGTTGAGGAAGCACTGGTCAAAGTCGCGGATAGCTACATACAACTGACCGCAGCTACACGACCTGACTCTCCGATAGCGAAACATCTTGAAAAGCGGGGTGAGGGACTCCATCACATTGGTTACAGAGTTGACGACTGCCAGGCAGCCCTAGACGCCATGATCGCGGCAGGTGCGACTGCGATCGACAAAGCACCACGGCCGGGCTCTCGTGGGACGACAGTCGCGTTTATGCACCCCAAAGGCAGTTTTGGAACCCTGATTGAACTCGTTCAGGAATAGCTATCCCATGATGAGCTGATTGTTTGTGCAACCCGATTTACCAGAAGTAGGAGTCGGACCCCATCCCGAGCCTTGGCCTAACGATGAAAAGTTTGACGAGGCGCTGTTGCGGGATGGTGACAGACGGAACGTAATAGATGAGTATCGCTATTGGAAACGAGAGGCGATAGTCGAGGACTTAGATGAACGGCGTCACCCGTTTCACGTAGCCATAGAAAACTGGCAGCACGATCTCAACATCGGGACTGTCGTGCGCAACGCGAATGCGTTTCTTGCCGAAGCCGTGCACATCGTTGGGCAACGAAAGTGGAACAGACGAGGTGCCATGGTCACTGACAGGTACCAACACCTTGAACACCATGAGAGCGTTGATGATTTCGTTGAAACGGTGACGAGCCGAAAGCTGAGCGTGGTCGGTATCGATAATCTCCCTGGATCGCAGCCGATCGAGACCACTCGCCTGCCGCGTCACTGTGTTTTGGTCTTCGGCCAAGAAGGTCCTGGACTGTCTAAAGCGGTGCGGGATGTGGCCGAACTTGTTCTTTCAATCACTCAATTTGGATCGACGCGATCTATAAACGCGGGTGTTGCATCGGGCATAGCTATGCATACTTGGATTCGCCAACACGCCAACCTGTAGAAAGTGGCTTTTGGTCTTTAGAAAGAGTCAAAACAGCACTAGGGTTTGGGACGGTTGTCGTCTCGGGAGGGGATGAAACCCTAACAACAAGGATGGGAATATGACTTCGATGTGGCGGCGTTTCCTTGCTCTGTTAATGGTCTTTGGACTCTTAACAGCGGCATGCGGAAGCGATAGCGACTCTTCAAGTAGCAGTGGCAGCGAATCGGGCAGCAGCAGTAGTGCTGAAGAAGAGGCGCCAGCAGAAGAGGAGCCAGTAGAAGAGTTCAAGATTGGTCTAGTAACGGATACCGGGAAGGTTGACGATAAAGCCTTCAACCAATCCGCGTGGGAAGGCGCACTTGCAGGCGCAGCCCAAATTGAAGGTGCGACTACTGACTACATTGAAACTGAAGAGTCCAAGGACTATGCAAACAATATTCAGTTGTTCTTAGATGACGGGGCGAGCGTTATCATCACTGTCGGTTTCGGTTTAGGTGAAGCGACGATAGAGGCAGCCCAAGCGAACCCCGATGTGCTCTTTATCGGTGTTGACCAGTTTCAAGGCGAAGCTATTCCTAATTTAGCTGGACTGGTCTTTGAAGAAGCTAAGTCCGGGTTCCTTGCCGGTGCCCTTGCTGGAATGCTGACAAAGACCAATATCGTGGGCGCGGTCCTTGGTACTGACCTTGTCCCACCGGTCGTCTTTTTCAAAGAAGGCTGGGAAAACGGAGCAAAATACACAAATCCTGATGTTCAGACCATCTCGACCTACCACCCTGGTGGATTAGACGTTGCTTTCGGAGACCCAGAGTGGGGTGCGACAACTGCCCGACAGGCGCTTGACCAAGGAGCCGACATCATTTTCGGTGCAGGTGGAGCGACCGGTAACGGTGCTCTCATCGAAGTGGCGACTGAAGAAGGAGCTCTCTGTGTAGGCGTTGACTGGGATCAGTGGGGAACGGTGCCCGAAGCTCACCCCTGCTTGGTTACTAGTGCGATGAAAGACATCGTCAAGGGTGTTGCCGACCTATTGGTTGCGGCCAAGGCCGGAACTCTTACGGGTGGTAACTTCCTGGGTGACGTTGATATAGCTCCGTATCACGATTTCGAAAGCATGGTCACTGACGAAATGCGTGCAACGATCGAAGAAGTACGAGCCGGCCTTGCAGACGGGTCAATAAACCCGATGCCCGAATAGGCGGATATAACTCTGTGGGGGCACTATCCGTTGCGGATAGTGCCCCCCGAGTCGCGTTATGAGCCGTTCCTTACTTAGAACTATTTCTATCCCGATTGCAGCGGTCGTCTTCGGATTAGTTATCGGAGCGATTCTTATCTTGACGCAAAATGCGTCTCCAGGAACTGCCTACAAGGCGTTGCTAGTTGGCGGCGCTGGAGATTCCGACGCTGTTCTGCGTACGCTCCAGAAAGCAACACCGTTGATTTTTGGCGGACTTGCCGTAGCTTTTGCGTTCAAAGCAGGCATGTTCAATATCGGGGGACAGGGCCAATTGCTTGTTGGGGCTGTTTTTGCAGCAGGGGTTGGCTTTGGAATCGACGGTTTACCCCTGGTTATTCACTTACCGGTGGCGTTGTTGGCGGGTGGAATAGCAGGGGCAGTCTGGGGCGGAATTGCCGGTACGTTAAAGGCGACGACTGGTGCTCACGAAGTGATCGTGACCATCATGCTCAATTTTGTTGCTGGCAATTTGACTGATTGGTTGGCAGCTAATCCTTGGAAGGATAATTCTGGCAGCAACATTGTTGCGCGCACTCCCTTAGTCGAAGATTCGGCCGTTATCCCTACCTTTGGAGCGGTCCCAGTCGGATTCCTGCTCGCTGTGATCACGGCGATTACTTGTTGGATGATTCTTGAGCGCACGACTTTCGGCTTTGAAGTCAAAAGCGTGGGAAATAATAGACATGCAGCGGATTACGCGGGTATCAGGGTCGGCCGAATTATGGCTTTGACCATGGCAGTCGCGGGACTCTTGGCTGGTCTTGGCGGAGCCGTAGAAAGTCTGGGAGTTGATGGCCGATTTGAGGCGGGGGTTAACGTAGGTCTTGGTTTCGAGGGAATCACGATCGCGCTGCTCGCGCGTGCTAATCCGCTTGGAGTGGTGCCCGCCGCTCTATTAGTCGGTCTAATGGAAGCCGGTGCAGCTCGGATGCAATTTAAGGCCGGAGTGGCCCCGGAACTGATTGACGTCATCCAGGCCTTGATTCTATTTTTCGTAGCTGCACCTATTATTCTGCGCTGGGTTTTGCGGATGCGTCATGACGCTTCAGAGCAACTTCAACTCGGAGCTGGCTGGGGGAGGTCATGAAGCTCCACCAAAAACGGCTGCTCTATGCGGGCCTAATTGTATTGCTTGTTGTCATTTGGATCTTCTACGCAGCGAACGGCCCACAAACTACAGCTGTTCTTGCTGGAACGGTTCGGGCTGCAACACTCCTGGCGCTTGGGGCGATGTGTGGAATGATCGGTGAGCGGTCAGGTGTAGTGAACATAGGTATAGAAGGCCAATTCTTGCTTTCAGCTTTCGCGGCATTCACGGTTGCCTCTATGACCAGTTCTTTGTTCCTTGGAACGATTGCCGGAATCGGTATGGGACTGCTCATGGGTTGGATGCTTGCCGCTATGGCGGTTGGTCTGAAAGTCGATCAAATTATTGCAGGAACGGTTCTCAACATTGCAGCACTGGGCTTGACCTCCTTCTTTTACGACCGCAGCCGTTCGCTCGGCGTAGGTAAGTACACAAACATTGACTTAGGCCCACTTGCAGATATACCCCTTGTCGGCACGGTTTTGTTCAGTCGCCCGCCACTTACGTATTTGACGATGGCTTTGTTGATCGTCGTTCACGTTGCTTTGTTCCGCTCAGTCTGGGGAATGCGTACTCGAGCGATTGGAGAACACCCCGGTGCCGCTGACACGGTCGGCATCGATGTGCTGCGACTTCGCTATTTTAATGTGACTATTGCAGGAGGATTAGCGGGTTTAGGAGGGGCTTATCTTGCTCTTGAAGCGGTGGGTACGTTCAGCCGCGCGATGTCGGGAGGTCGAGGATTCTTAGCGCTTGCGGTTATGATTTTCGGCCGTCGAACTCCGTTCGGGGCCTACGCAGCAGCGTTGTTCTTTGGATTTACAACTGCTCTTCAGAACCAGTTTCAATTAAATAATACCTTTGATATCCCGCCGCAATTTGTAGGCATGCTCCCCTTTATCGTCACAATCCTTGTCGTAGCCCTTAGTGGCCTCATCGGGTCGATGCGCGATCCGGCTGCTCTTGGCCAGACGTACGAGAAGGGTTGAGTATGTCGGAAATTCTTCTAGGTGCTCATGACGTCTCAAAGCGTTTCCCCGGTGTTCTTGCTAACAACCAGGTCTCCCTGCAGCTTGAAAGAGGACGCATCCTGGCTCTCCTAGGTGAAAATGGAGCTGGCAAAAGCACTCTCGTGAACATCCTCTTCGGCATGTACCGACCTGATGAAGGTCATGTGATTATCAAGGGCGAAAGGGTAGATCTGCGCGGCCCAGATGATGCTATATCGCGAGGTATCGGTATGGTTCATCAACATTTTCAGTTGGTGCCTCCGATGCGAGTCGTGGAAAATATCGTGCTTGGAGCGGAACCGGTTCTTAGAGGTCTCGTCGATTTAGGTGAGGCTCGACGGCGCGTTATTGAGTTATCTCGTCGGTATGGTCTGGAAATCGATCCTGATGCGGTGGTGGAAGATCTTCCGGTAGGTATGCAGCAGCGGGTGGAAATCTTGAAAGCTCTTTACCGGAACGCCGACGTGTTGATAATGGATGAACCCACAGGGGTTCTGACTCCGCAAGAAGCGGATCACTTGCTCGGTGTGCTCCGTGAATTAACGCAAACGGGGCTCGGAGTAGTGTTCATTACTCATAAGTTGCGTGAGGTGCTTGCAGTCGCAGACGACATCGTTGTTTTACGCAACGGCGAGGTGGTCGGGCAAACAACACCTGGTGAAACAAGTGAGAATGGTCTTGCAGAAATGATGGTTGGCAGGAGCGTGATGCTGCGAGTCGACAAGTCGGTTGCAGAACCTGGGGACGTAGTGCTCGAACTTGAAAAGCTTTCGGTTGAGGATGATCGGGGTCAAATTGCTCTCAATGAAGTGAGTTTCGAAGTTCGCGAAGGTGAAATTCTCGGCGTCGCAGGTGTAGAGGGAAATGGTCAAAGAGAGCTTGTGGAAGCGATCACGGGACTTCGGGGTTTGTCATCAGGCTTAATGAAGATCGGCAGTGATGAATTCACTTCTGGGTCCACGAGACAAATCGCAGAAAAAGGAGTTGCCCACATTCCGGAAGATCGCGAAAAACACGGTCTTATTGGCGTTTATTCTCTTGAAGAAAATTCCGTACTTAATCGTTATCACCGCAAACCCTTCTCTCTACGGGGCTTTCTTCGACGTGACGTTATAAAGCGGCATGCGGAGGGAGTAGTTGACGAGTTTGATGTCAGGACGCCTAGCACCTCGGTACCAGCATCAAGTCTCAGCGGCGGTAACAAACAGAAGCTAATTGTCGGCAGAGAATTTAGTGACGACATTGATTTGCTTGTAGCGGCTCAGCCAACCCGCGGAATCGATATTGGAGCAATCGAATTCATTCATCGTCGGATTTTGGATCAGCGCGATAAAGGTACTGCGGTTCTGCTGGTATCTGCTGAGTTAGATGAAATCTTGGGTCTTTCCGACCGGATTGCTGTGCTTTATGACGGAGAACTCATGGATGTTCTCGATGCCGAAGACTCAAACAGGGAGAAGATTGGCCTTCTGATGGCTGGAATCACCGATTCTAAGAGCTCAGCTTAAATTACTCGGTCGCTCCCTCCGTCTACCGGGATCTGCGCACCAGTGATGCGGCTGAACGATGGTCCACACATGATCGCGACAAGTTCGCCAACATCGTTACTGGTTATTTCTTTGCCGAGGAGATTCCGTTTCTTGTACTCAGAGGTTGTAAGGCCGTAACGGCTTGCTCTTTCTTCTATTAACGATTCTGACCAGAGTCCGGTATCGAAAATACCATCGGGGTGAATCGTGTTTACTACGATTCCGTCTTCTGCCCATTCAAGAGCGGCGACGCGACCGAGCTGGGTAACGGCGGCTTTCGACGCGCTATAAGCCGCTGCACCTTTGCCAGGTGCTAAAACGTTTTTTGATCCCACAAGAGCAACCCGAGCGCCTTTAGGGGCAAGTGCTAGATAGGGGTGGGCGACGTGAAATAGATTACTGACCCCATTCAAATTGACTGCGAGTGTCTGTTCCCAATCGGTTTCGATAATCTTCGCGATCTCATGAGATACGCCAAAAATGCCAGCAGCCGCAACCAAAATGTCGATTCCTCCAAAGTGCCGCACACCCTCTTCAACGGCCGCTAGTAAAGATGCTCTATTTGTTACGTCAGCTTGGAGTTGAAGAAAACTTGCGGTGTCGGAACCGTCGTCGTTATTCAGGTCGATTCCGATAACAGACGCGCCTTGTCTAAGGAGCGCGTGAGCGCATGCCGACCCGATACCAGAAGCTGAACCAGTGACTAGCGCCACCTCGCCCGATAGGGGAGGTGTTGCATTGGATTTGTTTAATTTGGCTTGTTCAAGTTCCCAGTATTCGACTTCGAAAAGATCTGATTCGGGAAGTGCTACGAAGCCGCCCAGCGCTTCGGCTGCCTCGACCACGTCGATTGTGTGCAGATAAATATCGGCGGCGATGCTGCAATCGCTGATCTTCACTCCAGCTGTTAGAAGGCCTAATTCAGGGTCAAGAACCACTCGTGGTGCTGGGTCTAGTTGCTGCACCCCGGGGAAACGGTGGCTATTGCGTTCAAAGTAGTCATGGTAATTCGAGATAAATTTGTCGATATCTCGACCTATTAGTGGGAATTGTTTGGTTCGAATTATGTGGTCGGGGGTTGCTGGACCTCTTGTAGCTATTTCGGCTAGATCGCTTCGCTTCGCAAACTCGGCAGCGGATTTGTTGGAGGTTCGACTCAAAAGCATTGGGCGACGCGCGGCATCTGACAATTGTTTTCTCAACGAAGCCTGGTTGATTGCTGAGGTCCCGGTGAGATCTGGGCCAGATTTGGTTGCTGAGGAATTGATATCTACCCCGGCTTGGCTAGATAAGTACTCTTCTGCCGCAGTAATCACTTCAATCATCGAGTCGTATGCCTGCTTTGTGGTGTCACCGAAGGTAAAAACCCCATGGTTCATGAGCACCATCGCGACAGTGTCAGCTGTTGCTTGCTTCTCGAATTCGACTGCGCAGACTTTCGCCAAGTCGAAGCCAGGCATTACGTAAGGGACTATGACAACCGTTGCTCCCCATAGCTCCCTTACTCGACGCTCCCCATCTTCGGTATTTGTGAGGGCGAGAGCGGCGTCTGCATGGGTATGTTGCACTGCTTGAAAGGGCAACGAAGCATGAAGTATCGCTTCGACCGAAGGGTTCGGCGCTGAAGCATCGAGAAGGTTAAGTCTTAGTTGATTCACCATTTCCGTATCGGTGAGCTCCGGAAGTTCAGCCAATCGTCTGACCTCGTTTAGGCGAAGAGGAGCGAAACCTTCTGCTTCAATAGTTGCCAGATCCCAGCCGCTGCCTTTGACATACAAAATCTCTATTTCGTCGCCGTGAATGTCGTGACCGACAGTCTTAACCGATGTATTGCCACCGCCGTGCAAAACTAAGCTCGGGTTCGCGCCTAGCACTCGTGACCCGTAGACGCATTCTCCGAGCGGACCCTCGAATAGAGCGGCTTCGTTCGCGTCCCATTGGTTTTTCATGCCGATCCTCCGACCCGTCCCATTGCTTTAGCTATTGAATCCATAAATGGAGGTTTCAGCACTCCGGCCTCCGTAATGATTGCAGTAATCAAGTGATTTGGTGTCACATCAAACGCAGGATTCGCTGCACTCACACCAAGGGGGGTGAGTCTTTCCCCCCGAATCTCATGGACCTCGCTGGCATCGCGTTGCTCAATTTCGATCTCTGAACCAAGTTCCAGTTGAACGTCAATGGTCGACGTTGGCGCTGCAACGTAAAATGGAATTCCTGCCGCTTGTGCAGCCAACGCATGAGCAACGGTGCCCACTTTGTTAGCTGCGTCGCCGTTAGCGGCAATCCGGTCGGCGCCGACTATGTAAGCGTCGACCTCGCCCGAAAGTACTGTTGAGGCCATAGCTGCATCGGGTACGACAGTCACGTCGATTCCCGCGTCGTTGAGTTCCCAGGCTGTGAGCCTCGCTCCCTGAAGCAATGGGCGCGTCTCGGAGGCTAGGACCCGGAGTTTTTCCCCGGCTTCGAATTTTGCATACATAGGCGCTAAGGCGGTCCCTGTTCCCGCAGTAGCTAGTCGGCCAGCATTGCAGTGAGTGCCGATAACGACGGCGTCGCGCAATAGTTCGCGACCGAGACGACCTATTTCTGCGCAAGCCTCAGCGTCTTCGGCTGCCACCAAATGAGCTTCGCGAAGGAGGTTGTCTCTCAGATTTTCTAGATCGCTTGACCTGGCGATGGCTCGATCGATGACACGATCTACTGCCCAACGCAAATTAACCGCTGTGGGGCGCGCGTCCCCTATTGATACTCTGCAACTCTCCAGATGGCTAATAGCTTCGTTAAGAGACTTTGAATGATATTCGTCTAATGCAACTACGAGAGCTAGCGACCCAAAGGCCCCTAGAGCTGGAGCTCCTCTGATTGCCAGGCGTTGGATTGCATCGACAGCTTGGGCAGCAGTTCTGATCTCAATGATTTTTAGCTCACTCGGTAACAGTGTTTGATCAATGATTCGTATGTGATCGTCCACCCACTCTATGGGTGGTGTCGGTTGCTTCATTATTGTGTTCCGTACAATCGATCACCCGCGTCGCCTAAGCCCGGCAAAATATAGCCTGAGTCATTCAAACCTGAATCTAATGCAGCGCAGACAATATGAACCTCTGGGTGGTGAGCTTCAACGTGCGCCACGCCTTCAGGTGACGCGACTACGTTCATCATCGTTATCTCCGCAGGATTTCCCTTCATTACTCGCTCAAGTGTTGCAACGGCGGTGTGTCCAGTTGCAAGCATTGGGTCAACAATGAGCACGCGGCGATTTGAAACGTCAGGGAGCTTTACAAGGTATTCCTCTGCTTCCAGCGTTTCGTGGTTTCTTGCGAGGCCGATATAGCCAATATCCGCGTCTGGTAGGAGTGTCAGAACGCCGTCCAGGAGACCGTTACCGGCTCTGAGCACCGAAATAAGTACCGGCGAACCTCCAGTTATCTGAACCCCTCTTGTCTCTTGAAGGGGTGTAGATATCGAGATTTCGGTTGTTGGTAAGTCTTGTGTGGCAAAGGGAAGCATTAACTGCGCTATTTGACGGAGCAGTTGACGAAACTCCTCGGTTCCGGTTGTCGATGATCGTAGTCGGTCGGTATATGAGGAGATTAGAGGGTGATCAAGGAGAGTAAACACAACCACACAGTAGAAGCAGGCGCGGCTAGATGCAGAATGACTGCCATGCTGGAGGCATCGAGGAGCGGCAGATGATTGATTCCAACGACGAAGTAAGTTCAGCCCTTTCAGCTTTAAAGCCGGTAGTGGCTCTTGAAACGACAATCTTTTCAAATTTGGGCCTCCCATCACCGGCAAATGAACAAGCTCTCGATCGTTGCATGAGTGCGATCCGCGCACTTGGCGCCGTTCCGGCACTCACTGCGGTTATTGATGGACGTATATGGGCCGGCGTTCCGACGGAATTGCATCAGCGTGTTCTCTCATGTGGAGTAAAAATTGCGGAACGAGACTTATCGGTAGCTACTGCCCAAGAATTAGCGGAAGGCGTAACTACTGTCTCCGCCAGCTTGGCTATAGCCGAACGTGCCGGCATCAAGACTTTTGCCACAGGGGGCATCGGAGGAGTTCACCGCTCGAGTGCTGAAACTGGGGATATCTCGGCAGACCTCAATGCTATTGCCCGGCGTAATGTTCTCGTAGTGAGTGCAGGCGCCAAGGCTTTTCTTGACTTACCTCGAACACTGGAATTTTTAGAGACGCACTCGGTCCCAGTTCTTGGATGGAAAACATATGATTTCCCTGCGTTCTATACCCGAAACTCGGGCCTGCGTGTCGGTCATCGAGTTGATAGCGCGTTAGAGGTTGCCAAGATTCACCAATCAAGGCGAGCCCTTGGTCAAGGTGGGAGTCTCCTCGCTGTGCCGATACCCGAAGATGCGGAGTTAGACGCGCAGAGTATCAATGCAGCGATAGCCGAAAGCCTCGCGCGAGTAGAGCAGCAAAAAATTTCTGGCGCCCAAATCACGCCGCATGTTCTGGCAGCTATCGAAACTGCGACCGAAGGTCAGAGTGTTGCGGCAAATCTGGCACTAGCGGAGAATAATGCGTCTATAGCTGCACGTGTCGCCGTTGAATTAGCGGCGTTATGAGTTTCGAAGAGTTGCTTGTTATAGCAACCGCAGTCATATTGGGATCGGTGGTCAAAGGCACGACTGGGCTTGGTCTGCCACTAACTGCCGTACCTGTTATGGCGTCGTTCGTTGGGATTCAAGACGCAGTAGTGATTATGTCTGCCCCAACTGCGGTAAGTAACGCGATGCTAGTTAGAGAATACCGATCTGAATTTCGCGACAATCTCGGCTTGGCCTCATTTGCTGCGTTGGGAGCTGTAGGAGCGATTCTGGGCGCTTGGTTGCTGGTCAGAGTTGAAGAGCGCATCTTGCTCCTATTTCTCGCATCGGCGTTAATAGCGTTTTTGATCTGGAAATTCTCAGCAAAAGAGCCGCGATGGTCTCAAAGGTTTCAAAAAGTCGCTAGAACCCCAGTAGCGGTTACCTGTGGTGTAGCTCAAGGCGCGATTGGGATTTCCGGGCCTCTAGTGGCGGCTTGGTTTCAGGGATTAGGTGTGCCTCGTGAGCGGTTTGTTGCCTCCAACGCTGCGATTTTCTTATTGACAGGTATTAGCCAGCTAGCAACGTTGACAATCATTGGCCAGTGGTCGGAGTTTCGAATCATGGCGGCGCTATTCGCTTGTTTGGTAGTCGCGATTGCGCTTCCCCTAGGTATTCGACTGGGACGTCGATTAAATGCCGAGCGTTTTGATGCGGCGGTCACTTGCGTAATTATGGCTTGCACCGTCAGCCTTCTAGTTCGGGCGATCTAGAAGGCCGATAACGTTTGGATGGTGAACCGTCTTGCAGCGCTTTGTCTCCCCGGCGGACAATTGTTCGTTGACGCAGTGCAAAACGTCTGGGAAAACGGGGACGCAGTTTTGCCGATTGATCAACGACTCCCTAAAAAATCTCAACAAGACTTGATTCGTCGCATGGGAGCATCCCTTGTTGTTGAGCGCGACGGTACTACCACGCTTCCTGGTAGGCCGGTAGAGAGCGGTGATGCTTTGGTTGTGGCGACTAGCGGCAGTACAGGCGCGCCGAAGGGTGTAGTACTAACGCACAGCGCGCTTGCGGCTAATGCTTTGGCTACGAACGAGTTCCTCGAAGTACAAGCTGGCTTAGATAAATGGTTAGCTTGCCTCCCCTTAAGTCATGTTGGCGGTTTTTCGGTCATCGTTCGTGCATTACAAGCTGGAATAGCATTAGAAGTCCATGATGGCTTCGATGCAGAATTGGTTACGTCAGCGGCGCGTGAGGGAGTTTCGCTCGTATCTCTAGTGCCCACTGCGATGCAGCGAATCGATGCGAGCTTGTTCAGAAAAATTTTAGTAGGTGGCTCCTCGGTGCCTGTGAATCGCCCCGCGAACGTCATTGCTACATACGGGATGACTGAGACCGGTAGCGGGGTTGTTTATAACGGGCAGGCGTTGCGAGGTGTGGAACTAAGGACTGTGAAGGGAGAAATCCAGATTCGTTGTCCAATGTTGTTTCGTTGTTACCGGGATGGCAGCGAGGCTTTTACTCATGACGGTTGGTATCCAACCGGTGACTCAGGTGAAATCGATTCCTCGGGCCTCTTGAGTGTCCACGGCCGCGTAAACGAAATGATTATTACTGGCGGCGAAAACGTCTGGCCAGCGGCCGTTGAGCGGATTTTGATGAAAGCCCCAGGAGTGGTTGAATGCGCGATTACCGGTCGTAGCGACCCTGAATGGGGCGAGATAGTGGTTGCTGTCGTAAAGCCGGATAAAAAAGTTCCAACTCTTGAATCTCTTCGTGACTTCGTCAGGGAACACCTACCAGCATATTGCGCTCCACGTTCAGTTGAGTTTGTGGCCGAGTTGCCTAAAACCTCTCTAGGTAAGGTCGAACGCCATCGCCTGTAGTCCCGCTCGGTAAGAAGTTACGACCGGTGCAGATAGCCCTGATCGGGGGTTACATCCTTGGGAAATCTTTCAACAAAGAGACCTGCTGTTCCTAGGCCGTGAATCTCTTTTGGCGCCAATTCTATTGCCAGATCTCTAGCGGCTCGGAGCGCAATTGGACCGTCAAGGAATGACGAGATGATCACTCTTAACTTATTTTCGGCCGCTAACTCTGCGATTGATCTTGTTCCGGATGCGCCGCCGAGTATCGAAGGCTTCAAAATTAATGCGCCCACAGCGGCGTTCATCAGTAGACCTTCGACTTGCTTTTCGTTGACTAGGTTCTCGTCTGCCGCTAGAAGAAGGCCTGTTGTGTCGGCAATCTTTTGCCAATCCGATGGGTTGGATGTTGGCTCTTCAATTAGATCTACGAATCTGCTCTCAATAGGGCGGAGAACGCTCATAGCTTCCTCGGCTGACCAGCCTCCGTTTGCGTCAAGGCGCAACGTGGTACTGGCGTGAGTTAGCTCAATGGCTTCGCAAATTCTTCTATAGTCAGTTTCAGGATCCGTCGATCCGACCTTTAATTTAATTCCCTTGTAGCCATGCCTAACAGCAGCTTGGATTTCTTCTTTCATTCCTTCCAAATCGGTTGCTCCGACGAGCGCTTGAACAAGCACGGACGCCGGGGGCTTGACTTTGTTCGTTTTGGCATCCGCTAAATCATCAAGAGCAGCTAACGCAGCACTGCGCGCCGCAGGCGAGGTCGGAAATTTATGATGATCGTTAGCCCATTCTTGGAGCGAATGAAGAGCATCATCGAAGCTCTCCAAGCCAAAGCCGGGGAGGGGGGCGGCTTCGCCGTGGCCTACTAGCCCCTGATCCGATATTGCAATTTCGACAGAGTGACGCTCGGTGGTAGTTCCGTGAGCGGTCCGTAAAGGTTGGCGTAGTCGAAGTGTCCGAGTAGCGAGCCTTATTTGCATGACAAGTGCCTATTTATAACTTCAGCCGTTTCGTCGAGTCGCTCGATGTGCGTGGCGTGACCGGCACCTTGAATTACTTTCAAAGATCCTTTTTGTAGGTCCTTTAACATTTCTCGCGCAATATTGAGAAACTTGAGATCGCGATCTCCGGTAACGAGCAACGTTGGAAAGGCGATATCGGCGATCTGTTCATGGAGGGGCGCCATGTTTCCTGTACCGCCTGCGCGAAGACTGTTCGCGAGACCTAATGGGTGGCTGCTGAGTCGTTGAATGATGGAATTTTCTAATTGCTCTCGTGTCATGTGCTCGCGCAAACTTTCCCACATGGGCATAGAAAGCCATTTTTCGATAAAAAATCTGAGTCCATTCTGAGAAATGGAATTTGCTAATTGCAAGTCGGCCAGTCTTCTCTGTTCGCGAGCATCGTCATCATAAATTCCCGGGGAGGCTCCGATGAGAGTCAAAGACTCAACATGGTGGGGGTGGCTTAGCGCAAAGTTCAGAGCAATACGGCCCCCAAAGGAGTAACCGACTACTGCCGCTCGTTCTGTGCCTAGTTGGTGTAGCAGTTCAGATAGTTGCTTTGACATGCTCGGCAATGTGTAAGGGGATAGTTGGGCGGGAGCTTCGCTTTTCCCGTGGCCAATTAAGTCGGGCATGATTTTGTGTCCGTCGAGGCGAGTAGCTAGTGGTCGCATGGTGACCCCAGCACCGGTGAAGCCATGAATAAGCAAGACTGGCTGTCCGCTATCTACTTGGTCCACTTCAAGATTTATGCCGTCGCAGAGGAATCTCATAATCCTGCGGTTGCTTCTTCAACAGCTGCTGCCAGGCGACGGTGCTGGTCGATGTCAA
Source organism: Candidatus Neomicrothrix sp. UBA7388 (assembly GCA_002470695.1). Classification (GTDB taxonomy): domain Bacteria; phylum Actinomycetota; class Acidimicrobiia; order Acidimicrobiales; family Poriferisodalaceae; genus UBA7388. Next base: position 29,608 of record DKNM01000101.1, on the reverse strand, counting down.
AGGACGAGTCAATTGGTACCCGGATTACCCGCAGGCCGTTGCGAGTTTTAAGAAGATCCTTAAGCGAGTTAAGATCCGGTGCTTCGTGATAAGCGATACCTAAAGACTTGACTAGCTCAGAGAAATTCAGTCCCTGTGGCGTGGTGAAGAATTCAGAAAATAGCTGAGACTCAGTGACCTGAGCAATCGGCAGATAGTTGAATATGCCACCGCCGTTATCGTCGAGTAGAAGGATAGTTAAGTCACTTCCATCGTTTTTGGTAGCAATGAGGCCGCCGATGTCGTGTTGAAAGGCAAGATCTCCGATTAGCAGCGTCGTTGCTTTCCCCTGAACCGCTGCGCCCGCGGCGCTTGAAATCACGCCATCAATGCCGCTAGCCCCGCGGTTGCCGAATATTCGATAGAGGCTCGTGTCGGCTTCCAAGAAACTATCGATATCCCTAACAGGCATTGAATTTGATACGTAGAGAGCATCTGCTGCTGAAAGTTGACGCCCGATTTCTCGAGCTATAGCTGGTTGAGATAACCGTTCACTATCGAGGATTTCGTTAATGGTTTCGCCCGCTAAAGTATCCGCATTCACCCAACGCGGGCCCCATGACTTGTCAGATACTCGATCTTGGACTATCAGCGCTATTTCTCCAAGGCCCTCATGTCCAACTGGGACTAGGTCTGTCACCGTGAAGCTAGGGTCCGCCCAAGTGTTTGCTGGGTCAAACATGATCATCCTGGGTTGGTGCCGTTCCAACCAAAGTCGGAGCGGTTTGCAGGTAGGTGGACCGCCTACACGAATTACGACCTCGGGGACTGCTCGATCAGCCCACGAAGTTCGTAACAGATGGTCGTGATGTGTGATGACTTGCACGTCTTCTTGAGCAAAGCGAAGCTGTGAAAGTGGATCTGCTAACAAGGGGAAACCGGTCCGTTTGCAAAGAAGAGCGACTGCGTCGTGCCACTGGGATCCCTGATTCATTGGCCCGGCGATCACGAGGCCCTGCGAGGCATTTTCGATAACGGCCGCAATTTCATTGTTCACTTCAGGTGCTAGTCGTTGGGTTGGATTGGTAGCCCTAATCTTTGGACTATTTTCGGGAAGCGAGAAGTTGCTAACTGGCTCGAGCGGCTCCCGAAAAGGCCAGTCGAGATGAACCGGGCCGGGACGTGATCCTATGGATGTCTGGTAAGCGCGCGCTGCGACTCGTTGAAACCAGGATGCGTTTGATTTGTCGAAGATGGGAAGTTCCTCAAACCACCGGACGTTGTCGCCATAAATATTGGTTTGAGTGATGGTCTGCGCAGCCCCCCAATCTCTGAGTTCGGGAGGGCGATTGGCTGTTAGAACTATGAGGGGTATGTCGCTTAGGTTGGCTTCTGTAATAGCTGGGAGATAATTTGAGGCCGCAGTGCCTGAAGTGCAAACCAATGCCACTGGTACGCCCGAGGTTTTCGCTATGCCTAAAGCGAAGAAAGCTGCTGAGCGTTCGTCGAGTCTCGTCCAAGTTGTGATTCCCGGTGTTTGGGCAAAGGTAAGGGTTAGCGGTGTCGATCGCGAACCGGGCGAAATAACGGCGTGCGCCACGCCTTGGTTTGCCAACTCCATTGCGAAGGTAGCGCATGCTTGATAGACGGAATCTTCAGACATAGGTCTTAGGGGCTTAAGTCAAGAGCGCCGAGAAGAGCTTCAAACTTGGTTGCCGTTTCGGCGAGCTCCTGAGCCGGAGTTGCGCCTTCGACAATGCCACCGCCGGCAAACAGAGTTAAAGAATCCCTGGTAAGGAGTGCTGATCGAAGCGCCACTCTAAATTCTCCGCTGCCATTTAGTGTCATCCACCCGATTGGTGCAGCGTACCAACCGCGGTCCATGGCTTCGTTGTCGTCAATCCAGTCTTGAGCTGATTCACGAGGCAGTCCAGCTACGGCTGGCGTCGGGTGGAGCACTTCTACCAAGTCAAGAATACGACCGCTCGTCGGTAATGAACCCGAGATAGGCGTATGTAAATGTTGAATCTGGCGCAACTTCATTACTCCAGTAGTTATTGGTTCGTTGAGCCGCACCCCTGCAGCGTTTAAACAGTCCTTGATATCTCGGATAACGATTTCATGCTCCCTTCGTTCTTTTGGATCTGCGAGAAGTTCCGCCCGCAAGCGAGCGTCGGCTCCAGGGTGTTCATGCCTAGGTCGCGACCCGGCTAGCGCTGCAGTCTCAACCCTGTCTTGATTGACACCTACGAGCCGTTCCGGGCTGGCGCCTAGGAAAACCTGAGTACCTTGAGTGAAAGCGAAAGTTGCACATGAAGGGTGACGCTCCTTTAGGCGCCTTAGGACCGCTCCGGCACTGAGATCAGCTGAGATGGTAAGCGAACGCGCTGTGACGACTTTGTCCATAAGTCCGGCTTCAATCTCACGCAGAGCTGATGAGACAAGTCTTAGATAGGCCGGGTCGGTCTGATGATCGGGCTTAGTTGTCCAACCAAGGTCGCTACTCAATGTCCCATTTAGATCGGGTATTTCAGAGCCTTCGGTTCGAGTAATCCAGGTTTCTTTCCCCGAGCGAATTGCGAAAATTTCAGGAAGAACTAGTTCTCCGCCTCCGAACGCCGACCAATTTGGGTGACGCTCTATCTGTCTGTTACTGAACGAAAAGCCGCCAATCAGCACGCCGGCACTGAACTCAGGGCCTGCATCACCTTCGACGTTGATTTCGACTTCCTCTATAAGTTCCCGGATTCGTTGAAAGCGGTTGCGTCTGTCGTTCGTTTTGAAACTGGCGCAAACGCCTAATGCAACGAATTCAAAATCTTGTTCCGGTATTGCCCAATAAGCTTTTTGTGTGACTTGAGAATTTGCCCAAAGAGCAAGTAAATCCACCGGGCTATCTAATTGTTTTCGAACGAGTGTCACTGTTGTTGGAGGGGAAGCAGTTTTCATGGCGAATCGCTTCCCCTGAGGACGTGACGACTGACCTGCTCAATTAATGTTTGGCGAAAGTGTTCTGCAACGAGATCGGTAACGAGAGGCACTATGTCCTCTACGGCAGCTGTTTGGGAAGTGCTTGGAGCTCCGCCCCAGTGTTCAGCGAAAAGAGCGACTGCGTCTTTAGCGACATTCTCAACATGCTCGGCGTGGCGAATTGCCAATTGAATCAATTGGTCGAGTGGAACTCCGGCGTCAAGTAGATCTGCTCCGGCTCGCAACATAGGGAGAGTACTTGATGCAAATCTGTTGTTTCCCGGCGAGATAGGTCGAATCAGGCCCGCGTCGATTGCGAGTCTCACCATGTCTTCGTCGAGAGACGAAGCGTTTACAAGATCACCCAGTGAAAGAGACTCGGTTGCGTCATTTAGCGATTGGAGAAGAGGATGTGGCTCGCTTGCAGCGAGACTTTGAATCTGGGCAAGACTGAATCCTTCTTCGGAAAGATTTCGTATTTCCTCCAGTCGGTGCGCATGGGACTCGTTGTATAAAGCGACTCGGCCTTCTTTTAACGGTGGGTGCAGGAGCCCAAGCTTTTGATAGTAGCGAACGGTATCTACGCTCAGTTCTGCTCTGCCTGCCAGCTGTTCAACACGCATACCTCTAGTCTAGGAGTAGGAACTCCAAGAGTCACCACTCCCATTGTTGGTAATTAACGCGGAAAGCTAATTGATTTGCTTTTCCATGTCTTCCCAGTAAGGCGCCCTGAGCTTAAATTTCTGAAGCTTCCCGGTGGCAGTGCGCGCTAATTCTTCTCTGATTTCGATTGAGGTTGGACACTTATAATGAGCCATCTTTTCGCGGCAGTAGTCAATTAGCTCTTGTTCGGAGGTGGATTGTCCCTCTGAGACAACAACGAGTGCTTTGACAGTTTCGCCCCACTTTTCGTGAGGAACGCCGATCACTGCTACTTCTTCGATCGCAGGATGGCCAAAGAGCACATCTTCAACTTCGATTGATGAGACATTTTCACCACCAGAAATAATTACGTCTTTCTTGCGGTCTGAAATAGTGACGTGATGTTCATCGTCCATCGACCCGCCATCTCCGGTGTGGAACCAACCATCGACTATGGCGTCGGCAGTTGCTTCAGGTTGATCCCAGTAACCCTCTAAGACAACGTTTGAACGCGCAAGAATCTCACCCTGCTTGTCAACTTCAATCTTGACGCCGATAGCGGGTGCCCCGGCTCGACTTAGCTTCTTCGCTTTTTCTTCAGGCTCAAAGTCATCCCATTCGGATCGACATCTGTTCATGGTCAACAACGGGGCAGTTTCTGTAAGACCGTAAATCTGAATGAACTCCCAACCCAGTTCTTCTTCCATTCGGGCGATTGTCTTTGTCGGTGGGGGAGCACCTGCCACGACCATTCGAACGCGGCCTCGTCCAGGAATTTCACCCTCCCAGTCTTGGGCTGCTTCAAGAATCGCTGCTACCACTGCGGGGGCGCCACACATGTAAGTTATGTCGTGCTCTTCAATGCGATGGAGAATATCTTCTCCGCGCACCTCTCGGAGAACAACATGTTTTCCGCCCATTCCCGTAACTGCATATGGCATACCCCAGCCGTTGCAATGGAACATCGGAAGCGTATGTAGATAGTTGTCGCGATCGCTGACGCCCGCGTGCCAGCCAAAAGTAGTTGCATTTACCCACAAAGCTCGATGAGTCTGTTCAACGCCTTTTGGTCGAGCCGTTGTCCCTGAGGTGTAGTTGATGGTCGCAGTGACGTCTTCGTTAGGGGTCCAGAGTTCGGGCTCCCCCCCGGAGAGGTACATCTGATCGTCGCTGTCGGTGCCCATAACCACAAAGTGCTCAACGTCAATGTCTTTGCAGGTGTCTTCCATTGATGGGTCAACTAAGAGCATCGACGCGCCGCAGTGGTCAACGATGTACGAAATTTCATCGTGACTGAGTCGAAAGTTGATGGGAACGAAAATGCGGCCGTAACCGGAAACCCCCCAAAAGGAAGTCATTAGCCTTCCTGAATTTTGCGAGACCATGGCTACCCGCTCACCAACACCGATGCCTAGCTGATCTAATTTCGCCGCCTGTTCTCTGACTTTGACGCCGAACTCGCCCCAGGTGAGCTGCCCCAGCCCACCACCAGGCATATCTGGCTCGTCTACCAGAGCTACGCGGTCTGAATAAACGTTTTCTGCCCGGTACAAGAAATCAGAAACTGTGAAGGGTACTTTCATAACGCAATACCTCGGTCTGTTGATCAATGTTGGTTTAACACTAGACCGCTAGTGTCCTAATAAGTCCAGTGAGAACACCAAATGTCTTTCCAAGTGCACCTGATCGATGGAACATACGAACTTTTTCGACATTTTTTTGCCGTGCCATCGCGTAAAACATCAAACGGTACAGAAATCGGCGCGTTGCGAGGCGTCTTAGGAAGCGTTCTAGGCATGCTTGAGCAGGGAGCCACCCACGTCGCCGTTGCGACTGATCAGACGATCAGATCTTTCAGAAATGATATGTGGCCCGGCTATAAGGATGGGAGTGAAATCGACCCTGAAATTGTTTCCCAGTTTCTTCCCTTAGAGCAGGGATTGCGTGCTTTAGGGCTCCAGGTCTGGCCGATGGTTGAATTCGAAGCGGATGATGCATTAGCGACTGGGGCAAAAATGGCTGCGAAGGACAGTCGGGTTAGTCAGGTATTGATTTGCAGCCCGGACAAAGACTTAGCGCAATGTGTGGGGGGAAAGATCTTCCAGTGGGACCGCAGAAAAAACCAAATCTCTGGAGTAGATGAGGTTCGTGACAAATTCGGTGTACCCCCAAGTTCAATTCCTGACTACCTAGCACTCGTTGGCGACGCTGCAGACGGGTTTCCTGGGTTGTCGGGATGGGGAGCGAAATCTGCAGCAACTCTGCTGGCTTGCTACGGCTCAATTGAAGACATCCCGAATGACGCCTCCACATGGCAGGTCAAGGTTCGTTCAAGTGCCAAGCTGGCGGAAACATTGAGCCGCGGGCGCGAAAAAGCGGCCTTATTTAAGTCGCTAGCAACCCTGAGGGATAACGCACCGGTGTCAGAGACTACGGACGCGCTTCTCTGGAATGGCCCTGATGCGAGTTTTGAAGAGTTCTGCACGCAACATGAACTAGCAACTCTCTTCGAACGAACTGAGAAGCTCTTAGCCGATCGGACCTAAGATGAGACGATGGAGCTTGGACCAGTTCACCATGTATCAATTAACTGCTCAGACGTAGACGCAACAGCACCGTTCTACACCGAGATACTGGGTATGAAAATTCTTGATCGTCCGGACTTCCCTTTCAACGGCCGCTGGTTGCAGACGCCTGGGGGTGGGGAGGTTCACCTTATTGAGGTGCAGGGGTGGAAGCCGCCCAAAGGCCAGCACTGGGCCTTTCGCGTGGACGACATTGACAGAACAGTTCAAGAGCTTCGCGACAAAGGAGTTGAAGTCAAAGATCCGAAAGCTCTTCCCGGATCAACTGCGCGTCAGACGTTCTTCTTTGACCCCTCTGGCAACATGATTGAACTCAACCAACCCCGATAAAAGGCCTATGTTTTGCTGACCTTATTAGGTCAATGCTAAAAGTCGCGTGTTTATGAGATGGGACACCGAGCCGCGGGGCGCTACGCTCCCATGTTGTGGCAAATCCAAGCATGTCCGATCGTTTAAAAGATCTCGAAGAACGTCGCCAAGCTGCGCTTAATGCTGGACCCGAGAGGGCTGTAGCGAGGCAGCATGAAAAAGGAAAAATGTTGGCGCGCGAGCGGATCGAGTACTTACTTGATGATGGCTCCTTTCACGAGTTAGACATGCTCGCCCGTCATCGAGCACACGACGTTGGATTAGATGGGCGTCCTTATACGGACGGAATCATCACTGGGTGGGGCACTGTTGACGGGCGCAAGGTTTTCGTCGCAAGTCAAGATTTCACCGTTTTCGGTGGCGCTTTGGGAGAAGTGTTTGCCGAAAAGATGCATAAGATTATGGACTTAGCGGAGTCCGTCGGCGCTCCGATGATTGGACTGAACGACGGTGCGGGAGCCCGTATCCAGGAAGGCGTTGTTTCCTTAGCTGGTTATGGGGGAATCTTTCGGCGCAATGTTCAAGCTTCAGGTGTGATCCCGCAGATAAGTGTGATTCTTGGCCCCTGTGCAGGTGGAGCGGTTTATTCGCCTGCAATGACGGATTTTATTTTTATGGTTCGCGACAGCAGCCATATGTTTATTACCGGTCCGGACGTGGTCAAGACAGTGACCGGTGAGGAAGTCACGCTTGAAGAACTCGGCGGTGCAGGATCACACAGTACAAAGTCAGGCGTTGCTTCCTTTGTGGCGTCTGATGAGAAGAGCGTGCTTGATGACGTCAAATATCTTCTGTCTTTCCTGCCCTCGAATAACTTAGATAGTGCTCCTGTTATGGACGAGGCAGATGATCCGCAACGCGATTGTCCAGCTTTGAGAGACATTTTGCCGGACAGCTCAAATGTGCCCTATGACATGAAAGCTGTCATATCCGAAGTTGTTGATGACGGAGAGTTCTTGGAATACCACGCAGGTTGGGCAGGTTCCATTGTCTGTGGGTTTGCGCGGGTTGATGGTCGGTCCGTTGGGGTTGTAGGGAACCAGCCGATGATTATGGCTGGTGTGTTAGATATCGAATCTTCAGAAAAAGCAGCCCGTTTCGTCCGCTTCTGCGATGCATTTAATTTGCCGTTACTCACCTTCGTCGACGTACCCGGGTTTCTGCCAGGTGTTGACCAGGAACATGGTGGGATCATCAGACACGGGGCGAAACTCCTTTATGCCTACTGCGAGGCCACAGTTCCTCGAGTACAGGTCATCACAAGAAAAGCTTATGGTGGCGCTTATGTCGTAATGGATTCCAAATCTGTTGGTTGTGACGTCTCGTTTGCATGGCCCACAGCTGAGCTTGCTGTGATGGGCCCGCAGGGAGCAGTGGAAATTTTGAGCAGGAGAGAGCTGCAGCAGGCTGCTGATCCCGACGCGCGCAAAGCTGAGCTTGTTGATGAGTACACCGAAAAGTACGCAAATCCATATGTCGCCGCAGAGCGGGGCATTGTTGATGCTGTTATCGATCCCGCAGAGACGCGCCAAAAAGTAGTTGCGGCATTTCGGATGATCGAGAGCAAGCGCGAAGATTTACCAAAACGAAAGCATGGAAACGTCCCGTTATGAGTAGTCCACTCATCGGAAATATCCAACCTTCTCCTACTGACGAGGAAGCTGCGGCCGTAGCAACCGCTATTGAGCTGCTTTGGCCGCAGGCGGTCACAGGAAGTGAAGAATCAGCATCTTCGCAATGGAGGTTTAGTGGGCGTTGGTGGACTCAGAGTCCAAGCTGGCCTCAACGTTCTTACTGAAAGCCTGCGAATTCCGAGCTTCCTGTGCGCTGAGTTGGGCGTATCTCCGGTTCAGGAAGCCAAGGTTGTCCTATAAGAAGTGCGCGGATTCCACACTCATGGGAGAATTCCGAGGTGACAGAAAGCCCCCTGCCTCTCAGCAACTTGAAAGTAATTGATCTATCGACTGTTTTTGCGGGCCCTCACTGTGCGCGATATCTCGCCGACTTTGGAGCTGACGTCGTCAAAGTCGAACGGCCCACAGGTGATACCTCTCGTAATATCGGCTGGCGAGCGCCGGATGGCGAGACCCTCTGGTGGAAGCTAACTAATCGCGGTAAGCGGGCGATAACGCTGGACCTGCGCACCCGTGAAGATTTGGCGACAATGAAGCGGATGCTAGGTGAAGCTGACGTGTTGGTAGAAAATCTGAGGCCAGGCAAACTCGAAGCATTGGGTTTAGTTCCCGAAGAACTGTTTCAGTCAAATCCGAAATTGACGATTACTCGGATAACTGGATTCGGGCAAAGCGGCCCGTACCGCAACAGACCAGGTTTTGCCACCCTGGCAGAAGCGATGAGCGGTTTTGCGGCTATGAACGGTGAGGCAGATGGAGGACCCCTCCTTCCCCCAATAGCTCTGACAGATGAGTTAGCTGGGCTAGGGGCAGCTTTTGCGACCATGGTGGCCGTGCACGCAGGTGGCGGTCAGACCGTTGACGTGAATCTTTTGGAAACGATGATGCAAATCATGGGGCCACTGTTTTCAGCTTGGGACAATCATGGATATCTCCAGCCACGACTTGGGTCGGGAATTGCCTACAGCGTGCCGCGGGGTACTTACCAAGCATCCGATGGGGGATGGTTGGCGGTAAGCACCTCGAGTGACTCCGTAGCCCAAAGAGTTATGGAGTTAATTGGTGTTGCTGACGACGAGAGATTTACGACTTTCGACGGCCGTATTGCGCATCGAGACGAGGTTGATCGGCTCATGGCGGATTGGGTGAAGGAACGAACTCTGGCCGATGCCTTAGAAAAATTTAACGATGCTGAGGCAGCAGCTGCCCCGGTCTTAGATGTCGGTCAGCTGGCGGCAGACGAGCATGTCGCAGCGCGCGGGTCACTGACCAAGGTTGACGGAATTCTGATGCAAGCCTTGGTAGCTCAACTCTCCCGGACGCCAGGACAAGTTAGATGGGCTGGTCGTGAAAAGGGGGCCGACAATGACGCGATCCCCGACGTCAAATCAAACTGGATGACTGATTGATAATTAGCAGCCCTACTCCTTGGATCGCTTTTCTTCAACTAAGTCAACGACGTCGTTCATTATCTTGGTTACTTCGTAATCTTTCGGGGTATAGACGCGGGCGACACCAACGTCAATTAGTGCCTGCTGATCGTCCTCAGGGATAATTCCACCAATAATTACAGGTGCCTTCACCCCATGATCTTGGAGGGCATCTAAAACCAAGGGCACAAGCTGCAGGTGGCTACCAGACAAAATTGAAAGTCCAATAACGTCGACATCCTCATCTCGCGCAGTTGCTGCTATGTGGTCTGGAGTTACTCTTATGCCGTCGTAGACGACTTCCATACCCGCGTTGCGAGCCGCAACCGCGATTTGCTCAGCTCCGTTTGAGTGCCCGTCGAGTCCTGGTTTTGCGACCAGAATACGGGGCGGTCCGGCGCTAAGTCGTTGTGACCTATCGGCAACTTTTCGTAACCCAGGTGAGTTGCCTGAAGCTGTCTGAATTCCGGTTGGTCCGCGATACTCGCCGAATACGTCCCGCAGAACCTCCGTCCACTCGCCTGTTGTTGCGCCAGCTTTGGCGGCGGCGATCGTCGCAGGCATTATGTTCTCTTCACCATCAGCCGCTTGTCTGAGATTCTCTAATGCCTGATTCACCTCAAGCTGAGATCGTGATGAGCGCCAGTTATCGATATCTGCCACCATCTCAGTTTCAACGGCAGGGTCTACCTTCAGAAAGCTTCCGTCTCCTCCTAGCGGAGACTCGGCCGTATCTTCAAAAGCGTTAACTCCTACCACCGTTAGCTCGGAGGACTCGATCTGCCGCATACGTTCGGTGTGGCTGATTACAAGTCTCTGTTTCAACTCACCGATTGCCTCAAAGGCTCCCCCCAGCTCTAAGACATCTTCTAATTCTCTGTACGCGTCATTTACTAATTCTGAAGTTTTGCTCTCGATAACGTGAGAGCCGTCAAAGATATCCTCGTGCTCGAGAAGGTCAGTTTCGAGCGCAAGTACTTGTTGGATTCGCAGTGACCACTGCTGGTCCCACGGCCTAGGCAACCCCAGCGCTTCGTTCCAGGCTGGGAGCTGAAGTGAACGGGCTCGCGCGTTTTTCGAGAGCGTGACGCCCAAAGCTTCGAGAATGATTCTCTGCACATTATTTTCAGGTTGCGCCTCGGTTAGACCCAGCGAGTTGACTTGGACTCCATAGCGGAACCGACGGAGTTTGGGGTCGTCGACTCGGTACCGGCTTTGGCAAATTTCATCCCACATTTGTGTGAAAGCTCTCATCTTGCACACTTCTTCTACGAAACGAATTCCTGAATTCACGAAGAAGGAGATGCTGCCAACTACCCGGGGAAAACTCGTTGGGGGAACTTGGCCTGAATCGCGAACTGCATCAAGAATGTCAATCGCATTGGCCAATGAATAAGCAATTTCTTGAACTGGTGTGGCGCCTGCCTCTTGCAAGTGATAGCTGCAAATATTTATCGGATTCCAGAGAGGTACATGCTCGCTGCAATAGGCAATCATGTCGACGATAAGTCGCTTGCTCGCATCGGGTGGGAAAATATATGTACCGCGACTCAGATATTCCTTGACTATGTCGTTCTGAGTTGTGCCTCTCAACGCAGTAGTCGACACCCCTTGTTCTTCTGCATTAGCGATGTAGAGCCCAAGCAACCATGCCGCTGTGGCATTAATTGTCATAGATGTATTCATCTGATCCAAAGGGATCTGATCCAGGAGCGTGCGCATTTGGCCTTGGTGGTAAATAGGAACTCCGACTTTGCCTACCTCTCCGCTCGCTAGCGGATGGTCCGGGTCATAGCCCGTTTGGGTAGGTAAATCGAAAGCTATTGAAAGGCCTGTTTGGCCTTTCTCTAAGTTGCTTCGGTAGAGCTGGTTTGAAGCTTTTGCAGTGCTATGCCCTGAGTAGGTGCGCATAACCCATGGGCGATCCCTCGTGGATTTAATTGCGTCGGTCACGAACGCTCCTCGCTTCGACGATGATCCTAGAGGTTTCCCTTAGCTCTCAATCATCAAGCAATGTGAAATTCATTGGGCGTGCCCACACTTCTGCAAGGGGCCTATCGACCGCCTCTCCGAGCAATTCCAAGTATTCTTCTCTGCCAATCTCTACCGCTCCGAGACTCTCTAGATGCGGAGTATTCCATTGAATATCGATTAAAGCGCCGCCGGTCACCTTCATGGCGTCAACCAGTGCCACTAGCGCGACTTTGGACGCGTTCGGAGCTGAGTGGAACATAGATTCGCCAGCAAAAAATGCCCCGATGGCAACCCCATAAAGTCCCCCGACTAATTCATCGTCGCGCCAGGCCTCAACGCTGTGCGCCCAGCCCAGACGATGCAACTCTATATATGCATCTCGAATGTTGGCATCGATCCATCCGTGAGGACGCACCGGGCTTGCGCACGCATCAATCACTTGATCGAACGCGTGGTTCACGCGAATTTCAAAGTCTTTGCAAGCGCGTCGCAAAGATCTGCCGACTTTGAGGTAGGAGAGCGGCAGCACTCCTCTGGGGTCGGGAGACCACCAACCTAAAGTATCCCCTAAAGGCATTGGGAATAAACCAGAGCTGTAGGCAGCTAATAATGTCCCCGCCTCAAGGTCCGCTCCGGCACCCACTAATCCATTCTCATCTGCACTGTGAGCAGGCGGAAAAGTCCAGCCGCTCGGTTTAGGCTCCACTGGACCAGTCAAAGTATCCCCTCGCATGCCCTTGAGCATACGCATTGGAGGCCGTGACACTCAAAGCCGAATGATTATTCGGTCAAATCTTTGTAGCTATCAATTTCTGTACTAGTAGCGATATCTACTGCTACTGAACTGATGGATACTGGTTCGAGCGGCAAATCTTGTGAATCTGTCTCCACTTGCTGAATGCGTAAGACAACGTCTAGCCCTTCGACAATGTGGCCCATCAGTGAATAATTTGGATCGAGAGCTGCTCCGTAAGGTCCACTCACAACAAAAAATTGTGAACCGTTAGTGTTCGGTGTGCCCTGATTAGCCATTGCCAGCGAACCAACTGAATATCCTTCTTCGGGTCCGTAGGCGCCAGTGAATTTATAGCCGGGTCCGCCGAGTCCGTTTAAGCCCTCAACGTCCCCTCCTTGAATGACAAAGTCTTCGATGACTCGATGGAAAAGGGTCCCATCATATGCGCGGTGTCGCGCCAAGAAGATGAAGTTGTTCACGCTGCGCCAGTCTGATGTGGGATCAAGCACCGCTGTAAAATCGCCAAGGCTCGTGACAAATTTCGCTGAGTAGAGCTGCCCAGTATCGATGCAAACCTGCGGAGGGGTTGCAAACTGAGTTTTAGGGGCAGCGGAGTCAGTAGCGCTAGGGCACCCCTCAATACCTAAAGTTTTGGCGCCGATTGAAGCCTCTTCAGCCGAATCAACATCACTGAGATCACTGGACTCGCCGCCGGTAAGACTCCACAAAAACGCGACGAGCACCACTGCCGCAGCTATTGCTGCCCACCGGAAGATAACTTTCGAACGCTTAGAAGATTTCGCTGCTTTTTGGTCGGCGTCTAATTGAGCTTGACGTCGAGCTCTTTGGCGTTCGCGCTTAGTGTTACTCATAATCTCGGACTGCTAATCCCTCGTATTTGCCGATTCATTATTGAAGGTAGCAAGTCATTGACCTGAAACCCATATGAACTAGACCATAAATGACGCACGGCATGGTGGCTGGCGAAGGGTACGATCAGAAGTTGTGGCATTAGTCGTTCAAAAATTTGGTGGCACCTCAGTCGCAGATGCAGATCGAATGCGTGAAGTCGCGGATCACGTTAAACGAACGCGCAGTCGAGGCGATCAAGTAGTTCTGGTAGTTAGCGCAATGGGAAAAGAGACTGATGAGCTACTCCGTTTGGCCGATGAGGTAAATGGCGAACCGCCCGGTCGGGAAATGGACATGCTGATCACTGCCGGGGAGCGTAAGTCCATTGCCCTAATGTGCATGGCGCTTCATGCAGCCGGAGTTCCGGCCGATTCTTTCACTGGAAGCCAAGCCGGATTCGAAACAGACAACAATCACCGCAATGCAAAAATTTTGTCGGTTGACCCTCACAGGGTACGTGACTCCGTCGATAAGGACAGAGTGGCTGTGGTCGCTGGAGCCCAAGGAATGTCTGGTGAGAATAACGTCACCTTTTTAGGCAGAGGCGGTTCTGATACCACTGCGGTCGCGCTAGCTCATGGACTCGGTGCTGATGCATGCGAGTTATATACGGACGTATCAGGCGTGTTCACTACAGATCCGCGAGTTTGCCCGGGCGCAAAACGGATGGAATCAATTTCGTTTGACGAATTATTGGAAATGACCGCCGTAGGTTGCCCCAAACCCGTCATGCGGTCAGTGGAAGTAGCACGAGCATTTGGGGTGCCGCTTCACGTCCGTTCAGCTTTTACGTGGGAGCCCGGAACTTGGGTTGTCGAGGAGGACCCTGATATGGAAAGAGCCATCATTAAAGGAATTGTGCCGGACACCAGCCAAGCGAAGGTAACGCTGAGTGGCGTTCAGGACCAGCCTGGGTTAGCAGCAAAGGTTTTCCGTACGCTTGCAGAGGCATCAGTCAATGTCGACATGATCGTGCAAAACGTCAGCGAAAATGGTCGGACAGATATTTCATTCACAGTCCCCTTAGACGACTTAGAGGTTGCTACAAGCACCTGTGAGACACTTGCTGAAACACTTAATTTCGCTGGTGTCATGGCGGACCCTGATCTCGGCCGTGTGTCAGTAGTTGGGGCAGGAATGGCTTCAAACCCCGGAGTTGCAGCAACTATGTTCGAAACTCTCGCTGAAATCGATGTCAACATCGAGATGATAGCGACCTCACCCATTCGAATCAGTTGTGTGGTGTCCGAAGCGGATGTCGACCGCGCAACGGTAGCTCTGCACGCCGCATATGGCCTTGATTGACGCAGCAAGTAAATAGAGACCAAAGTCGGCCCAAAGCCTAGGTAACCTCACAAGTTATGCGAGTAGGAATTGTCGGAGCCACTGGCCAAGTGGGCGGAGTGATGCGCAGCATCCTCGGGGAACGTAACTTCCCAATAGAAGAAATTCGTTTGTTTGCTTCAGCGCGCTCTGCTGGCACGGAAATCGAGTGGGCTGGAAATCAAATAGTTGTCGAGGACGCAAGTACAGCTGATTACACGGGACTCGACATCGCATTATTTTCAGCTGGAAAAACGACTTCGCTCGCGTTGGCTGAAAAGGTGGCCAGTCAAGGAGTTTTGGTTATCGACAATTCTTCCGCGTGGCGCATGGACCCGGAAGTTCCCCTTATCGTTCCAGAGGTCAACGGCCGATTAGTGAATGAAACTCCCCGGGGAATTATTGCCAATCCGAACTGTACGACGATGGCAGCCATGCCCGTGCTGGCACCGCTTCATCAGGAAGCAAATCTCCAAGGAATTATTGCTTCGACTTACCAAGCCGTATCAGGTGCGGGCCTTGCTGGCGTGGCGGAGCTAAGCGCGCAGTTGTCTGCAACTATTGAAAACGTCCAAAATTTGACCTACGACGGCAATGCTGTTGAGCACCCGACTCCAGAATCTTTTCCCCAACCAATCGCCCATAACGTCCTTGCCCACGCCGGGAGCTTTGTGTCAGATGGCACTGGAGAAACCGATGAAGAGCAGAAGTTAAGGAATGAAAGCCGCAAAATTTTGGAGATACCCGAACTCCAAGTATCTGGCACTTGTGTTCGAGTTCCCGTGTTTACCGGTCACTCGCTAGCTCTGAACTTGCGTTTTGGCTCAAGTATCAGCCCTGAGCGCGCCGCTGAAATTCTCGAGGTCGCAGAAGGCGTCATGCTCTCAGACGTGCCCACTCCGCTGCTCGCCGCGGGGCAAGACCCGTCCTATGTGGGTCGGATAAGACGCGATCCGACGGTCGAGCATGGTCTTGCCATGTTTATTGTGGGAGACAACCTACGAAAGGGAGCTGCACTCAACGCAGTTCAAATTGCTGAAACCGCTCAAAAAATTCGATTTAGTTAACTCCTCATTGATGCGTCAGGACAGCTGCAAGGACTGGAAACACATCGAGGACAACCTTCTTTGAATCTGTCGACCGCTTCTTCTAAAGACAGATCTAACTGGGCAGCGAGCGAAGCGACCCACGCAAGAACATCGCCCAATTCGTGGAGTTGTTCCTCGCGAGTTCCTTTTCGCACTGCTTGGGCTAACTCACCAAATTCCTCTGCGAGCCAGGCGACAGTCGCTGCGAGACCTCGCTCGCTGTCGCGAAGCCCGTATGTATCTTTCATGAGACCTTGGAAATCGTCTAGGTGCACGACACGACGATAGAGCCGAAAATACGAACAAGCCGACATTCGGCTCGTGAGCATGCGACAGTGGGAGCATGCCAAAGCCGATTTGCCCCCTAGTCTGGTGTCCCTTGGTCTTCCTCAACGGGCGTGAAAGCGAATGAAAAAAAGTTTGACTATCGCATTGGTGCTGGTTTTGAGCGTTGCATGTGCCGTAATCATTGCTATTGGAATGATTGGAACGCCGAAGAAACAGACCCCTGAAATAGCGGAACCGATATCAACAAGGATTATCGCACCGGCTGGTGGGGCGAACTCAAATACGGTTGCTGACCAGACCGTTGTTATGGACGGTCCGTCTCAAAAACTCAGCAACGCTGCGGTAGGCAAAGTTACCTGGCTCCCTGCGGCAGGTGACCTAATCGAATTTGGTACAGCTTTATACGCGATTGATGACAAACCAGTAATTCTCCTGAAGGGTTCTTTGCCAATGCATCGAACGATTCGATACAAGATCGCGGATGGTCCCGATGTCGCACAGTTGGAACGAAACTTGGTCGATTTGGGTTATGCGGTAGACGAAGCGGTCTCCGGTTTAGCTACTGATCTCACTATCGATCATCACGTAACCCCTCTAACCGTGTCTTCGATTCGAGCATGGCAGCTATCCCTTGGAATCACATCAACTGGCGTGGTGGACCAGGGCGACATCATCTTTCGTCCAGAGCCAGTCCAAATTTCATCTGTACATGCAGAACTAGGAGACAACATTGATGGCGAAAGCATCGTGTCTGTCTTGGTCGAACCCTAAAAGAAAAAGCTGCTCTAGTGCCTGGTCGACGGAGTTCGCTGCTTTGTTGCAGTCTCAAATCCGGCTGAGCCTTACTGGCTAAGCCGGGGCGCTCGCATTGATCACAATCTTGCCGAAAAAGGCTCTCTCCTCAAGTGCTTGATGAGCCTGTATCCCGTTTTTGAGATCCACGCGAGAATCAATCACGGGAGAGAATTCACCGGTGCGAGTCAAAGTCAACAGTTGATCGAGATCGCTGCGTTTCCAGCCATTAGATCCTCTTATGTCCATCTCGGCGGTCCAAATAAAACGTAAGTCAGTCTTGGGATCAAAGCCCGCCGTAGCTCCGCAGGTGAGCACACGACCTCCTTGTTTCACACACTTGAGGGAAGCCGCCCAGGTATCTCCGCCGGTGAAGTTGACTACCACGTCGTAACCGCCACCACTAAACAGACTGCCCGTCTGTTCTCTGCAGTACTTCACGAAGTCGGTGCTGGAGTAGTTGATTGTCTCATCTGCTCCCAGGTCCGCTAGCTGAGCGCACTTCTCGTCAGTTCCTGCTGCTGCGATCACTTTCGCTCCGCGCATTTTTGCAAGCAACAAGGCGCTGGTCCCGACGCCACCGCTTGCACCCAAAATCAGTACTGAATCGTCCGCCGTGACTTGTCCCCGCGTAAACATCATCCGGTGTGCAGTGCCATATGCCACTGGTAAACAAGCAGCATCGTCGAAAGAGATGTCGTCTGGAAGGCCGATGAGTTGCTCCGCAGTTACGACGACATACTCGGCATAGGCGCCCCACAGAGTGTCGCCGATCATCCACATCTTGCCGTCTTCGTATTTCACGGGATCTACGAGAACCCGATCGCCGATTGACCAACCGGATACGTCGTCTGCTACTTCTGAGACAACACCTGCGCAGTCACACCCAGGTATTCCGGGGAGGGGCACTTTGATACCTGGCATTCCCTGCCTAGTAAAGACATCGTGATAGTTCAACGAACATGAACGAACCGCCACACGAACCTCGCCCGGGAGCAGATCTGGGGCATCAATTTCGCGGTAACGAAGCACATCGATTGAGCCATGTTCATCGAAGACGATTGCTTTCACGAGTTTCCCCCATTTGAGTTCACTAAGTTTGCGGCTTTGCGCATTAACGCTGAACGATTGATTTTGGCTGTAGAAGCAAGTGGAATTTCATCCACAAACCAGACATATCTTGGGTGAGCATAGGCTGGACCGTTTTTAAGAGCGAAGTCCTTTACCTCCGCTTCGCTTAGAACGCTGTCCGCTTCGCATCTAATGAAAGCTGCAGGTAATTGGCCTTTGAGCTCATCTGCAACTGGCACAACCACGGCTTGATGAATTTCAACATGGCGTTCAAGCATCTGTTCCACTGCGTCGGGATAAATATTTTCCCCGGCGCAGACGAACATATCGTCGACTCGTCCAACAAAGAAATACCAACCATCACTATCCCGTTTCATCAAATCGCCCGTGTGATACCAGCCATCAGTCAAACGCTCTGCGTTTACTTCGGGCAGACCGTGATAACCGAGCATCACTCCCTTCGATTTGACCCATAATTCGCCGCTGGCCCCTTCTGCGCCACTAATCGGATCAACGAGTTTCAATTCAACGTCTGGGTGTTCATAACCGAGTGAAATTTTGGGCCGCTCAAGACCCTCTGGGTGTGGCCCGAACTCCAAGACAGCTTCGGTAGTGCCGTAGCCATTCGTAACGAATGCTGTTGGGAAGAGATCCTGAATATCGTCAAACAACGCTTCGGTTAATGGGGCTGAACCGATAAAGACTCGCTCCACAGACGACAGATCGCGCTCTTCTGACGAGTTGTGAAGTTCAGCCGTGATGAGCGCGTACATGGTTGGCACGCCCGAGCACATGGTGACGCCATAAGAGGTAATAGCATCCAAATAAGCAGAAGCCGAAAATTGAGGGAGAAGTACGACTTTGCCACCGCTCGCAAAGGCAAGCTTCGAAGACATCGAAGCATTCTTATGGTAGAGCGGTGCGGAGACGAGCATTACTTCTCCGGGCAATGTTGAACCGTACTCCAGCACAGTGAACGTTATGTTTTCGTGAGAGAGCAGTACCCCTTTAGGACGACCAGTGGATCCGGAGGTGTAAATCTGCACCGCTACGTCGTGTGGGTCGACTTGGGCTAGAGATTCCGCAGGTGACCCTCCCATAAGGTCGATCCACTCTTTGGAACCAATAGTCATCGTCGGTATATCAGAGACGAAATTTGCATGGTCATCATCGCAAAAAAGCATCTTGATATCAGCGTCCTTGGCAATGTACTTCAGTGTCTCTTCTGGGAGTCGCGTATTCAGTGGAACGAAAACCATCCCTGCTGCTGGAGCTCCAAACATCACAGTGAAGTACTCGCCTAAATTGCCGGCCAGTAGACCAACCCGGGAACCTGCCTCGAAACCTGCCTGTCGAAGCCATTCAGCAAAAATAAGCATCTGACGTGTGATTTGCGATGCCGATAGTTCACTAGCAGGTGTCTTGGAGCAATCTATGAGGGCTACTTCGTTTGGATTTGGGTTTCTACTGAGAAGTTCGGCAATATTCATCGTCCCAATTATCCCAAGACCTCGGGTTCGCATGTCATCAGAATTTCCGCCACGGTTGCGGTGTTGGGAAGTCGCACAATTGTGGCGACAGTCTCCGCCAGATCTGCGGCCTGGATCATAATGCTGGGGTCAACTCCGAAGGACGCTGTCATGTCTGTTTCGACGTAACCAGGGCAAATTGCAGTGACGCGAATACCATGCTCAAAGGTCGCATGCCGGACAGCGTGGTGAAGGGCCAGAAGTGCATGTTTACTCATCGCATAACCTGGAGCAAATGTTCCCTTCACCCTCTTACCTGAAAGCGACACAACGTTAACAATTCTCCCCTCGCCGCAGCTAGCTAGGTGAGGAAGAGTTCTTTGAATGAGACGTAACGGGCCTTTGACATTAACCGACCACATCTCGTCGAGAATTTCTTCTGAGAGATCGGACAAGCTTTCCATGTGCCCAACACCGGCATTATTTGTGAGCCCATCTATGCGCCCGAAGTCACTGAGGGTTTCTTCGACCCACGCATCTGCGGTCGAGCTGTTGAGCGCGTCGTAGTGGTAACAACGAACGTTGTCGTCCCCCCATCGGGTTACAGACTCCTCAAGCTCCTCCCGGTTACGGGCCCCGAGGCTTAGAGCCCACCCATCGGAATGGAATCTTTCTGCCAGAGCTGCTCCAATACCTCGGTTGGCGCCGCTAACCATCATTACTCTTCCATTTGGATCAATCATCTAAACCCCTTCCGCTCCCTGAAGTTTTCTACCCACTCAACTCTCGTCTGGCAATCTTGTGTGAGTTCGCTTTTTCATCACCACCGTGCGCTGTAGGGCAATCGGTTAGGTGGTAATCGCCTCACAGGCGATGCCGAACCCTGAGATGGTCGGGCAGGCGGGATTTGAACCCACGACCTCTTCGTCCCGAACGAAGCGCGCTACCAACCTGCGCCACTGCCCGTCCGACCGTTGTCGGAATCCCGACGCTACCGCAAATAACGACCGATTACGCAGTCTCGCCATCAGCCCTGAATATAGGGCTAGCCAGCCTCGGCTGCGGATTGGTCGACTTCGATATCCGTATTTGTTGAGTCGAGCTCG
>DKNM01000101.1:0-8900 GCA_002470695.1 Candidatus Neomicrothrix sp. UBA7388 | reverse complement strand
TGAGTCGAGCTCGGCTGTGTGTTCTTCTGCCGCGACTTCGCCAGAGTCTTCTCGGCTTGATAGTTCGCTCTTCATATCCTCACCGGCAAGTAATTTTACCGAAACCATTTTGAGCCGAAATGAGTCCAATGGCTTAACGATCCAACCTTGCGCGCCCGCCTGCCTTGCAAGATAGACGTCTGCCTCACGGTCAAGAAGAATCAAGATCGGGACCCTTGATATTCGTTCCGCCTCCATCTCAAGTCGAAGGTCCATGCAAGTGGCCATCCCGCCCATATTGCCGATTTGCAAGTCCAGAATTATTAGTTGTGGTGGTTCAGTCGCAACGGCTTTCCTAACATCAACGCCTGCGCGTACCACTCTCACATCAGTGCCAGGGTCGCTCAGGGCGGAAGAGACTTCCTCGATGAGCCAGTCAGCGTCGCTAGCTAAAAGCACAGTAGTCACGCACACGAGGCTAGCCTGCTATCGCCTCCGAACAAGATGTCTTGTCCATTGGCGGAATCGGAATGGGACGACGTAAAGGTCTCTGTAGTCTTTAAAAGTGTTGTCAAATGGCTGATCGGCGATCGTGTGCATATTTTTAATCGCTTGCTCCGAGGTGTCATCAGCGCGCTTGCCGTCTCCTTATCTCTGTTGGTATTGAATGCTGCGCCGGCGGCGTCGCATGAGGGTCATGACCATTCTCGAGAGATTCGGGTACTTGAGGTGAGTGGCCTTTTAGATCCCATCGAAGTCGATTACATCGAATCTGAACTAGAGGATGCTCAAAGAGACTGGGCTCTAGCGGTTGTTTTGCAGGTGAACAGTCCAGGCGCGGCTGGCGAGACACAAGCAATTCGCGATCTCATTTTGAACATCGAAAGCTCTTTAGTTCCGGTTGGCGCGTGGATTGGTGAGAGCGGCGCTACAGCGCAAGGTGCATCTGCCTATCTGGTGCAGGCTGCAGATTTTTCTGGCATTGCTCCAGGAAGCCAGATCGGACGCTTTAAACAGTTTGAACTGAATCAAGACATGACACCCGATGTTGCTGCTGATTCGCTGGAACGTGGGCAAGATGCAGTAGATATTTCTTTAGTGGACGTGATGGCACCCACTCTCGGTGATTTTCTATTAGCTATGGAGGATGCAGGGCTGGTCGAGCAGATCTCTCAAGAATTAGACCAAGCTGACGGACTAATCCAACGTTCGGTTGCTGACGACGTGAGGGTCACCTTCAACAAACTGTCGCTTCTAGATCAAATATTTCACACCGCAGCAAGCCCCGCGGTTGCGTACCTTTTGTTGTTGGTGGGCATGTCGATGTTGTTGCTCGACTTTTTCACAGGTGGAGTGGGAGTAGCAGGAGGCGTGGGGTGCGTTTCCCTCTTATTATCCGCTTACGGTTTAGGTGTTCTAGACGTGAGGCTTTGGGCCTTAGTTGCCCTGATTGTTGCGATGTTAGGATTCGCGGTGGACCTCCAGAGCGGAGTTCCCCGATTCTGGACATCAATAGGTGTTGTTTCGCTCATTAGCGGTTCGTTCGGCCTCTACGGATCCCATTCCTTGAGTTGGCTAACTCTTCTCGGAGGCATCGGTTTGGTGCTTGTATTCATGTTGTCTGGAATGCCCGCTCTAATTCGCACCCGTTATGGAACTAGCACCTTGGGTCGCGAATGGATGATCGGCAAGATGGCCGAAGCTTCGACCGACCTTTCTCCAGAGGGCATTGTGGTCTATGAGAATGCGCAATGGCGGGCGCGAGTGAACCGCCTTACTCCGATCTCCCAAGGAGAGGCCGCTCGGATAGTCGGGCTCGAAGGGCTTGTGTTGGAGGTTGAACCTGAAGAAGGTGGAGCTGTGGACTATCGGGAGATGCGGAATAAAGCGTCTGAGTCAAGCCTTGCGGATGCCCCAGAGGAAATCGAATAATCCTTAGAAAGCTAACTAAAACGCCTGATCAAATCCCTTTTCAAAAATTGAATCGTTTTTCGATTTTTTCTTGCTAAGGGTTAGTAAGTGCGCCTAGATTGCCTCTGAGGGTAGTTGGGGGAATGCATTATGGCTGCACTGCCAGATGACAGTTGGGAACATAAAGCTGCGTGTAGGGGACCGCAATCGACGGTATTCTTTCCGCCGCCGAGGTTCGAACGCAAAGATGAAAAGTTGACTCGTGAAGCCCGAGCGAAGGCGATATGTGGTCAATGTCCGGTTCAGCAAGACTGTCTCGCATATGCAATTGATATTCGAGAACCGCATGGGATTTGGGGCGGAGCTAACGAAGCGGAGCGGCGCCAAATGCTTTTAGTGCTTGACGGTGAAGCTGTTTCTTGACTCTGTCGGCACCGATTCGACAATGACGATGCGTCAAAGACATCTAAAGCTTCGGGATCCGTGGACCTGCAATACGTAAATCGCCTCTTCGCCGTGTAATTCCGTTGCTGTCCAGAATTGAGCAAATCGGTAAGGCAAATTTGCGAGTTGTCTCAAGCGCATCGCGGATTTGGGCGACGGTGACGCCTTGAGGACTTACCTCGAGCAACATTGCAACCTTTTGAGCAGCTTGCTCAAGAGCGGACGCGGAAAAAAGAACACCGTCGCTCTGAAGTATCAAACCTCTTTGCACCAAACCACGTATTTCCTCACCGGATACTTCAGATGGCTGCTCGGGTGCAAAGGGATTAGCTTCTAGTACTTCAACAAGGGGATGGTTAGCGAGAACGTCTTCGTGACTTGTTTGACGGGCGCGTCCATCGATCACTTGTACATCCCCGACGGAAGCAAGAACGAGTCGCTGTCGTTCCTCCAATTGAGCTATGTCCAAGCCCAGGGGCCCAGATGCTTCGACTAGAGATCGGACAGTTTCTTCGGTATCTGCGATTATTTCCTGAGTTGTCACCCATTCGCCGATGACGGGCTCTACTGCTTGACCAGTAAGTCTCTGAAGATGGTCTGCTTTTATCCATTGGCGTTCGGCGATCACGCGCTCGACGGACAAATCTGGCTTTGCTTCAGATGCTTTTGTTATCGGGTCAACGTCAAGGATGTGCCCTCCGCCGACTGTTTCATCGCGGCCTGACTCTCTAAGAATAAATCTGTCCCGAGGAAGGAGCGGAAGTTCCTCAGGTAAAAAAACTCTTACAAAACCATCGGACCCAGGTGCTAGTCGTTCCGGGCCAAGCACTCTTATGCTGACCGGCCATTCGCCTGAACCTATGTATAGCGAGAAAGCCCCTCGCCGTGATACTTCATGGCCGAGACTCCCGAGAATTTTGATTGATGCGTCAAATTTGTTTGTTCGATGCCACTGACTGTCGATTACGAGGGCTACACCCCGGCGAAGTTCGCGATGGCTTACGTTGGCAAGATTCAGCGCTACCCGATGACCGGGATCAATTTTAGTTCGACTTTCGCCTTGGGTTTGGATCGCCCGCACCCTTGCGCTTCCATTGCCCGGCGCTATAGCGACATCGTCGTCTACTCGAAGCCGACCCCCTGTCAACGTGCCCGTTACAACGCTTCCTGCCCCGGTAGCCGCGAAGGATCTGTCAATCCACAGCCGAGGTCGCTTGTTGTTTGCGGCAGTTGGAGTTGCCTCGGTTAAGGCTTCTAGGGCCGTTTTCAAAGCGTCCAATCCTGTACCACTTACACTATCGACAGGCACTATCTCGGCGGTTTCGAGAAAACTCCCGGCGGTTCGCTCCTCAACGTCCATGTGAGCTAGTTGCGCTAGTTCGTCATCGACAAGGTCAATCTGTGTGAGCGCAACTACGCCGTTTGTGATTCCAAGTAGCTCCAGAATCCTTAAATGCTCCTCGGATTGGGGTTTCCATCCCTCGGTCGCAGCTACTACGAAAAGACAAGCATCGACGCCTCCCACCCCGGCGAGCATGTTCTTGATAAATCGAATATGGCCCGGAACGTCAATAAACGATAATTTTTTCCCCGACGGGAGGGTCGAAAATGCAAAACCGAGGTCGATTGTGAGGCCGCGTTCCTTCTCTTCGTCTAGGCGGTCCGGATCAGTACCTGTGAGTGCCCTCACCAAGGTCGATTTACCATGATCAACGTGTCCCGCTGTGGCGATTACGTGCATGGGGTTAGAAACACGAATTAATGGCGTTAGCCACTAACTCATCGTCCTCAGGGTGAACGGTCCGAAGATCAATAATTGTCGTCTGCTCTCTGACCCTTGCTATTACTGGTATGTCCGCTTGGCGCAGACAGGCGGATAAATCTCCCTCCAGTTCAATCCCCACAGAAGGAATCTCTTCGCCAGGGAGAGACCCCCCGCCTGTCATGGACATGGTCGAAATAGTTTTACCTGCCGAGATAGCTTCCGCTCTGCGTTTCAATTCTGAAATCGGTGTTTGAGCCATTCTCCAAAAAGGAATTGAGTCTCCATCTCTATTGAGATATGCCAGAGCCACTTGTTGAAGAGCTCCCAGGATTAAAGACCCGGGCCGGAACGCCCTCATTAACGGGTGGGCTGCACATTGTTCAATTAAATCTCTCTGTCCAGCTATTACTCCAGCTTGAGGGCCACCGAACAGCTTGTCGCATGAGAAGGTAACGAGCGAAGCGCCGCTTTCGAGGGTCTGTTTTACTGCGGGCTCGTCGCGCAACCACACCGGCCGTCCATCCTTCAGCCATTGACACGCTTCGTCGACGAATCCGGAACCGATGTCGACTACGACTGGCGGTCCGAGTTGGCTTAACTCTCGAACTGACGTTTCTTCGGTGAATCCCTTAATTTTGTAGTTCGACGGGTGAACTTTCAGTGACAGAGCGATGTCATGGAATCTCCCGGCGGCTTCGTAGTCGGCCAGTCGAGTGCGATTGGTAGTTCCAACTTCGACAAGTCGGGTCCCGGATTCGGCCATGACATCGGGAACTCTGAACCCTCCGCCAATTTCGACCAGTTCGCCCCTGGACACCGTGACAGCTCGGTCTCGGGCCAATGCTGCTAATACGAGAATTACAGCGGCAGAGCAATTGTTGACGATGAGGGCGGACTCAGCGCCGGTTAATCGGGAAATTAAATCCGCAGCGTGACTGTTGCGTGAGCCGCGCCCACCAGTTGCAAGGTTGAACTCTAAATTGCTTGCTCTGCCAAATTGTGAGTACTCGATAGGAGCACGGCCGAGATTTGTGTGCAACAAGACTCCCGTGGCGTTGATGGCTGGCCCTAGCAATGACCGTCGTATTTCCATCGCCTCGGTCCTTGCCGAATCAGGGTCGCCCTTTCTGATAGCGGCGCGGGCTGCTTCAACCAAAAGTGGTGCAGGAAGGTCGATGTCCGAGAGGGATTTTGAAAGAGCGTCAACTGATGGAGGTCGCACGTTAAAAGGATAGGCCCGACTGAGTTCGATTCGCTTGAGAGACTCTCACTAGGATTAATGTCGTGAGTCTTCTTTTCGTGCTCTTCATCGTCGTCCCCATTGTTGAACTTGTATTGATTATTCAGGTAGGTCAGGTTTTAGGAGCTTGGAATACAGTTTTCTTATTGGTCTTAGACAGTCTTTTGGGTGCATGGCTTGTGAAGCGTCAGGGCATTGGTCTTCTGCGTAAATCGCAGGAGCGGCTGCGAAAGGGTGAAATGCCGAGCGAAGAAATTGTTGCTGGCATGACTGTCTTATTTGCTGGTGCCTTAATGTTAACTCCGGGTTTTTTGACCGATCTTTTTGGTCTGTTAATGCTGATTCCTCCTATCCGGAAAACGGTCCTGATGGTCGCAAGACGTAGATTTCGATCTCGTCTTTCCGGTAACTTCTCAACGTCTTATTCAGAGGAACCAGACATCATGTCGTCTGATGAACAGGACTCCGACCCGTTTGGAGATATTGACCGTTGAACAACGAAATCGAAATCCGGCTTGCCGCGACGGTGATGCTGGTCAGAGATAGTGATCAGGGCCTTGAGACATTCATGCTGAGGCGAAATTCCAAAAGTAAGTTCGTGCCCGGACAGTTCGTCTTCCCAGGCGGAGCGGTTGATGTTAACGATCAATTGATTGCGAGCACTGAGCGAATTTCAGGAGGGTTTGATGATTCGAAGGCCTCGAACTTGCTTAACGTCGAAAGTGGTGGACTTGCATATTGGATCGCTGCAATTCGAGAATGCTTTGAGGAAGCCGGGGCGTTGCTAGCGCAGATAGACGGCAAAGATCTATCGCTATCTGATCCGGAAACTAACGAACGATTTCAAGGTCACCGAGCAGCTGTGTACAGGGGCGATTTGACAATGACCGAGTTGTGTCGTCTAGAAGGGCTGCAATTAAATTTTGATGAGCTCCGCTACGTAAGTCATTGGATAACGCCTGCAGGGCCGCCGCGCCGATTCGATACTCGCTTTTTTATTGCTCGACTACCCAGTGGCCAACGACCAGCTCATGATGGGGGAGAAACGGTTGACAGCTGTTGGGTAACGCCGAAACAAGCTATGGAGCTTCATCAGGCTGGCGAATTTCAAATGATTATGCCCACAATCGCCAACCTTGAACCTTTAATTGGAATTGAGACGGTGGAAGAGGCTATGAGCTGGGCAGACGGCCTTTCTGATATTCCTGAAATATTGCCCGCAATTTCTTTATCTGAGAGTGGTGTGCCTTCAGTGTTTATGCCTGGCGAGGCAGGGTATGAGGAGGCTCTTCTAAATCCGCCTCCTCCAGGCTCGACCGCCTAGAGGAGATCTGCCTTACTCGTTTCTCAAAGTGACGGCTACCTCTGTAATTTCTGTTGCGGAGCAATCTTCCATGTTTATAGGCGGCAGAATTTCTTCCACTATGCGGGTTGCGAGCTTGCGAAAAGCATTCCCTGCTGGCCCGTTTTGTATGGCGACGGGTTCGCCAGAATCGCCGCCTTTAGAGATGGATGGTTCGAGTGGAATTGATCCAAGTAGGGGTGCGCTTATTTCCTCTGCTAGGCGCTGGCCACCGCCTTCACCAAAAAGGGGCCAAGACTGACCGTCAGGTGTCTGGAAAGCACCCATATTTTCTATTACTCCCAATACAGGCATGTGACTGCGCCGAGCCATATCAGCAACTCGGACAGCTACCTTCTGAGCGCTGAGTGCTGGCGTGGTTACAACGAGCATTTCTGCTTGAGGTAGGAGTCTTGCAAGTGCCATCTGGACATCACCGGTCCCAGGCGGCATGTCAATAAGCAAGTAGTCAAGATCACCCCAGTCGACGTCGTGAAGGAATTGTTCAACTGCTTTTGCAAGCATCAAACCTCTCCACATGAGAGCTGTTTCTTCGGTATCAACCATCAAACCGGTAGAGACAACTTTCAATACTCCGCGTCCGACTTTCTTGTGTTCGGGAACAATCTTCCCTCGTTCCTCTTCCGAATGCGCTGGACGAGCGCTAAGTCGAGAGTCGATGCCCAACATTCGCGGAATACTAAAACCCCAAATATCGGCGTCGAGCACTCCGACTGTGAAGCCCTCAGTAGCTAGAGCTGTTGCGAGATTGACAGTTACTGATGATTTCCCAACGCCACCCTTTCCAGAAGCAATCGAAATCACCCGGGTGCGTCCGGGGATCTGGGTCGGCGCTGCATTGTCTCGAGCGTTCGATCGAGCGCGGTCCATTACTTTCGTACGTTCTTCGGGAGTTAACTCATCCCAGTGGAGAGTTACCTTGGTGATACCAGGCAATGTGCCTACACGCGATTCGCAATCTCGTTTAATGGTCGCTCGCAATGGACATCCGGCGGTAGTGAGGGCGATCGTAACGTGCGCTGTGCTGCCATCTGCATGAGCTGATCGAACCATCCCGAGATCTACGATGTTCAGATTTAATTCAGGATCCATGACGCCACGCAAGACCTCGAGGATTGCGTTGTCGTCAAGGGGCTCGTCGCTCACCACCACAAGGGTAGTGATGAGGTTGACTGTGATCCAACGGAGATTTATAGATACACTAAAGGAAAGCCAATAACTGAAAGTCTCCAACCATGATTACTCTGACTGACATCGCCGCCGTAAAGGTAAAAGAATTAGTCGAAGCAGAAGGTGAGATGGACTTGGCGCTCAGGGTCGCCGTTCGACCCGGTGGATGCTCGGGCTACAGCTACGAGATGTTCTTTGACAGCGAAACCGAAGCTGACGATATTTCCCAGTTCTACGGAGACGTCAGGGTCGTTTCGGATTCAATGAGCGCTCAGCTTCTTGAAGGTGCGACACTAGATTTCAAAGATGGTCTCATGGGTTCCGGATTTGCTATCGACAACCCAAACGCACAGCGAACCTGCGGTTGCGGAAACTCCTTTAGCTAAAGCTCTAATCAAATCAGCGATAGCAGCGCCTTGAGTTCTTTGTTGTCCCAAATATGATCTAGGCGCCGTAGAACAAAGCCCTCTTCATCGATGAGAAAGATAAAGGGTTCGTAGTTCACCCCCATCTCCTGAACTGCCGGGGAAAGAGGTCCAAGCTCCGAAGAGGTCGGGTTTTGGTACACCTCAATGTGTATTACGTCGAAAGATCTATTTGTTTGCTCAACGTTTTCAATCAGGTTTTCTAGAACGGGACCACACATCCACGAGGTGCCGCAAAATGCTGGTGTCGTCACGATAACTATCGTTGCTCGTGGTGAGGCAATCGAGTCCGCAATCGAAATCTCATGAAAAGGACACATGGGTGTCCGAGTGCAAATCGGGGAAACGGATCCTTGATTCTTGAACGTCGGGCTTTGAATAGTTGGGAATCGATCACCTGGCCAAAAAATCGGACTTGCTGATCGTGAACCAGGAATTGCATATCCAACGTATTGTCCCCTGCTTCCTAGGTTGAAACGAAACTCATGAACCTCAGCCGCTTGAAACGGAACGATCACTGGGTAGTAGGGCATTGCTACGCCGTCCGTATGCCGTTGGGTTTCAGCGCGATAAACGACATCTAACTGCGCATTAGCAACTTCG
>DKNM01000083.1 GCA_002470695.1 Candidatus Neomicrothrix sp. UBA7388 | reverse complement strand
GACTCAAGTTCAGGCAACATCCTTTGGACGGATCTATGTTGCCTGAGCTTCTCGATAAGGCGATCATCGAGCATCGACCACATCCACCTAACGTTTTGGCGCTCTCTTCGCTCCTCAAGCGCTCCAGCGGCGCTGAGAATGCTTTTGTGCTCTTCAACCTTGCTCCACAATTCCTCCAGTCCTAAGCCGGTTAGGCCGGCGCAGGTGAGGACTGGAGGATTCCATAAGGGAGAAGCGGGTGCTGTTAGATGAAGAGCTATTTCGTACTCCTGGGCAGCCGCCTGGGCAGCTTGTTGGTTTGACCCGTCCGCTTTGTTAACGGCGATCATATCGGCGAGCTCAAGAATTCCTTTTTTGATTCCTTGCAGTTCGTCGCCGGCTCCTGGAAGCATCAGAACGAGAAAGAAATCGACCATATCGGCTACGACGGTTTCACTTTGTCCTACGCCTACAGTTTCGACTAGGACAACGTCGAAAGCTGCAGCTTCGCATAACAGCATTGTTTCTCGCGTCATTCGGTTTACTCCACCGAGTTCGCCTGACGTTGGTGAGGGCCGCACAAAGGCGTTGGGGTCATTCGCTAAGTCGGCCATCCGCGTTTTGTCACCGAGGATTGAGCCTCCAGTGCGAGAAGAGGTTGGATCGACTGCAAGTACCGCAACCCTATGGCCTCGCTCAGTTAGAGATTTACCCAGACTTTCTATAAAAGTGCTTTTGCCTACTCCGGGAACCCCAGTTATTCCCACCCGGTGGGAGTCTCCCGTGTCGGACATAAGTGCGTTGAGTAATTCTTGAGCAAGCTCTCGATGTTCAGGCAAGCTACTTTCGACCAGTGTGATTGCCCGACCTAAGAAGGCGCGGTCGGAGGACCGAACGCCATCTACTAAGGACTGCAATGAGGGCATCGGATCCACATCTTTGAGACTACAGGTCTGCGTGGGTATCAATGATTAGTGAATTATTTGGCGGAGCGCACTCTTTGTTGCGAGCTCCGAAACTAACTTGAAGGGTAAGCGAGTCAAGCAGGGATTAATGGGTCTAGCTAAACGAATATCGGAACAACGAGGAAGTCGGCCCCATCCGGTAGAGAAGTTTCTCGAAGCGGATGAAAAAGTGCGGTGGATCATTCCAGCCCAAGGCGGGTTGCATCCCTTTACGATGTTATTCTTTGCTGTTTTTATTTTGTTGGCGGTGCTGGTTCTGGACCCAGCCTCTTGGATCATGGGTGTAACCATCAGTACCGTCGTATTCGCAGTTGTAGCTATCTTGACCACTGCTCGGTATCGCGTTATTGCGATCACTGCTAACGACGTCCTGCTTTTGAAAGCCCGTGGTTGGCGGCCTGCGAAGCCAGTCGAATTACTCGACCGAATACCGCGGACTTCTAAGTTCGAGGTGCGGAGTCAATTCTGGTCGCAGGTTGAAATAGCTGGAGAAAAACTCTGGGTTCATAAGCGTTTTCAGGGAAAACTGGACGAAGCGGATGCGACGTTGGGTAGAAGTGTCCTGAAGGCGGGTTCGAGTGTTGCCTATAGAGCCAACAGGGCGAAGAAGAAAGTCAAACACGCCCGAAAAAGACGTTGAGGGCTAGCGAGAGAGTTTCTCAAGTAATTCTGTGGCCGCTTCAGATATAACTGTTCCCGGAGGAAATATTGCTGTTGCGCCTGCGTCTTTAAGAGCATCAAAGTCCTGCGGCGGAATGACACCGCCGACAACAATCATGATGTCCTCTCTGCCCTCGGCTTTCAGAGCTTCTTTTAGTTCGGGTATTAAAGTTAAGTGTCCGGCTGCTAGGGAGGACGCACCGACGATGTGGGCGTCGTTTTCGACAGCTTGACGAGCGGCCTCGACCGGTGTTGAGAAAAGAGGGCCAATATCTACATCGAAACCTAGATCAGCGAACGCAGTTGCTATGACCTTCTGGCCTCGATCATGTCCGTCTTGGCCCATTTTGGCAATAAGAATCCTTGGTCGCCGACCCTCTCGAATTGAGAATTCTTCAACTAGCTCACGGACTGAGTTCACGCTGTCGGTTTGATCTCCCACTTCGCTGCTGTACACCCCACTTATGGATCGGATTTCTGCTCTATGACGACCGTACACTGCCTCAAGCGCGAGACTTATTTCTCCGACGGTTGCTTTTGCTCGACCGGCGTTGATGGCGAGAGCTAAAAGATTGCCATTTCCGGTTTCTGCTGAATGGGTTAACGCTGCAAGGGCTTGATCTACTTGGGTTTGATCTCTCTCACTCCTGAGCCGTTCGAGCTTTGCGATCTGCGCTGCCTTGACCTCAGCGTTGTCGATTTTGAGGACATCGATCTGCTCTTCTTCGTCGGGCCTGTACTTGTTGACGCCGACTACCACCTGACGACCAGAGTCGATTCTTGCTTGAGTTCTTGCGGCTGCCTCTTCGATTCTCATTTTTGGAACGCCGGCTTCGATAGCGGCGGCCATTCCACCCATCTTTTCGATCTCTTCCATGTGCGCTAGCGCTCGAGCGGTTAGATCTTGAGTCAATCTTTCTACAAAGTAGCTTCCTCCCCATGGGTCAATGACCTTTGTTGTGCCTGACTCCTGTTGGAGGAATAGCTGCGTGTTTCGGGCGATGCGCGCACTGAAGTCTGTTGGTAGGGCGAGTGCCTCGTCGAATGCGTTGGTGTGAAGGCTTTGTGTATGGCCTTGTGTCGCAGCCATTGCTTCGACACAGGTGCGCACAACGTTGTTGTAAACGTCTTGAGCGGTCAAACTCCAGCCTGATGTTTGGCTGTGTGTCCGAAGTGAACGCGATTTTGGGTTCTGGGGTTCAAATTTGTTGACAAGGTCTGCCCAAATCACCCTTGCCGCCCTCAGCTTG
>DKNM01000003.1:37760-44733 GCA_002470695.1 Candidatus Neomicrothrix sp. UBA7388 | reverse complement strand
AACTCGAGGCAATCGAGAGTCTGGCTGGGCGGCCTGACGCTAAGTACGTCGTGGTTTCCGCAATTACCCCCACACCCCTGGGCGAAGGAAAGACCACGACCACCGTGGGCCTTGGCCAAGCGTTTAGCCACATTGGTAAATCTGCGACAATTGCGATTCGACAGCCGTCGATGGGTCCAACGTTCGGCATCAAAGGTGGGGCTGCCGGGGGTGGATATAGCCAAGTCGTTCCAATGGATCTTTTTAACCTTCACCTAACAGGCGACATGCACGCCGTAACTGCGGCTCACAATCTTTGTGCGGCCGTTTTGGACGCTCACCTATTTCACGGAAACGATCTCGGGATCGACATTCACAACATTACTTGGCGACGTGTCGTTGATATCAACGACCGAGCATTGCGAAACATAACTGTAGGTCTAGGTGGCCGCCTCGACGGGATTCCCCGAGAAAGTGGCTTTGATATAACAGCTGCGTCAGAAGTAATGGCGGCGCTTGCATTGGCTACTTCCTTGCAGGACCTCAGAAATAAGATGGGCGCCATTGTCGTGGGCTACACGAAAGACGACAAACCTGTCACAGCGGAGGACCTCGAAGTGGCCGGTTCTATGACGGTCATGCTCCGCGAGGCCATAAAGCCGAACTTGATGCAAACTCTCGAGGGCACTCCAGCCTTGGTGCACACAGGTCCATTTGGGAATATTGCAACAGGCAACTCTTCAATAGTCGCTGACCAAATCGGCATTAAAACTGGGGACTTTTTACTCACCGAAGCGGGCTTCGGCGCCGACATGGGTGCAGAACGCTTTTTCAATATCAAATGCCGCTATTCGGGCCTCGTTCCGGACGCCGCTGTCCTTGTGGCGACGGTGCGCGGGTTAAAGGCGCACTCAGGAAAACACCGGATCGTGGCGGGACGCCCATTGCCCGCAGCCCTCCTTGAGGAAAACCCAGACGAAGTTCACGCTGGCGGGGACAACTTGCGAAAGCAGCTCGAGAACATGAAGATTCATGGCGTAACGCCCGTCGTGGCAATTAACGAGTTTCCAGGAGACAACACTGGTGACCTCCAGGCAATTGAGCAGATAGCGGCAGAGTATGGCGCTCGATCGGCCCGGTGCACCCACTTCAGCAATGGTGGCGCCGGCGCAGCTGAACTCGCATCTGCTGTCGACGATGCCGCTTCAGAGGACAGCTCCTTCGCTCCTCTCTATGGCGATGATCTCACGTTGCGAGAAAAGATCGAAATCGTCGCGAAGCGCGTTTACGGAGCCGAGGATGTCTCCTTCAGTGTTCCCGCAAATAAGCAACTCGACAGTTACGAACGTAATGGCTTTGGGCAGTTACCGGTTTGCATAGCAAAGACCCACCTTTCAATTTCCTCGGATCCCAAGCTTCTCGGAGCACCTACTGGGTGGACCCTTCCGGTGAGGGAAGTGCGAGCTTCGGTCGGAGCAGGCTTTGTGTATCCAATTTGCGGCGAGATGCGAACCATGCCTGGCCTGGGCAAGAGCCCAGGTGCCAATAAAATTGACATCGACGCAAACGGCAACATAGTGGGATTGAGCTAATGGGCGAGGGCTTATGAAAAAACTAAAGCATTATGCCTCCTTGTTAGAAACAGCAAAGCTTGAATTAATTCCATTAAAGAACCTGGAATCCCAACTCGAGTTCCTGCCCCCAGGGTCAACTGTTTCAGTAACTGCGTCTCCCACTAAAACGCTGGAGGACACCTGGGAGCTAAGTCGTCGCTTAACGGAAATGGGGATGACTCCAGTTCCTCACCTCGCAGCTCGAATGATCAACGGTCCAGAGCATCTGCAATCGCTCATCGATCAACTGCCGCACCTGGGCACATCTGAACTTTTCTTGGTCGGCGGTGATGCGCCGACGCCCTTTGGGCCTTTTCAGGACTCAATCGAAGTCCTAGAGCGAATACTCGAAATGGACCACTCCATTACACGGATCGGCGTCAGCTCTTATCCAGATGGCCATGCAATGATTAGCAACAAGGACCTCTCAACGGCTCTCCACAGAAAACAACAGCTGCTAGGCGAATCAAACATTTCTGGTTATGCGGCCACGCAGATGTGCTTCGATCCGACAGCGGTATCACAGTGGCTCAGCGCCGAGCGCGAGAACGGCTTAACCCTCCCCATCCACCTAGGCTTACCCGGGGCAGTTGATACAGCGAAGCTCCTAAAGATTGGCGCGCGACTTGGCGTAGGAACCTCTCTCCGCTTTCTAAAGAAGAACCGTGGCACGGTGCTCAAACTCTTAGCCCCAGGGGGATACAACCCGCGTCAGCTACTAGATCCTTTAGGTCCTAAGCTGAGCGGGCTTGGTATCGAAGATTTGCACGTTTTTACGTTCAACCAGATTGAAAGCACAATTGCTTGGCGGGAAAAACTCTTAAACCCTTAAAGCAGGCTGGCAATAGCCGATATCAACCCGCTAATTCGCGTAGATCGCCGAACACTAACGCCGAGAGAAGCACTATTACCGAGACGTTGATTAGAGTCATCGGCCATTTCCACTTGTGGTTTCGGGACCAAAACCTGTTGAGGCTAAACATGTTTGCACCGATAGCGACTAGGCCGAGGGGTAACCCTACCCATGGTCCGACGCCTGAACCAATGCCCACTAGCGGGGCAAAGAAGGGCAAAATCACGTACGTCAAGCCACATCGAACGCCCGATATCACCATAGACAAGCTGAATGTTCTGGTATCGGCGTCTGTTATCGCCGACGAATCAGTATTCGCCATGAGTGAAACTTCTACCTAACTCAGGTTCTCTGCGCTAGAGACAACCTGCTACGTGCAATCCTGCCGACGTAACCGTAACCGTTTGAGGCAGCGAACCCACGTCTTCGCCATCCGATCTCAGTTGGCACGCCATCTCCGAATTAAGGGGCCGAAGGCCAAGTTCGATGTCGGAGCCCCGAAACAACTCAATTGCCGGATGGTCTACGTGGCTACCGTTAAAGGTCTTGGGAAGCATCCTTAGCAATGTAAGCGCTCGGGTGTCGCGAACTATCACTATTTCAGCGACGCCATCCGTGGAATCCGCTGCAGGGGCTATCTTCATACCACCACCAAATGAATGCGTGTTCGCTATGGCAACCATTAGACAGACGCCGCCAATTTCTGTCCCGTCAACTCGTAACTCGAGTTCGTAGCGTTCCAAATTCAACAACTCTCTGAGTGTGGCTATCGTGTAGCGACTCGAACCCTTGGGCCAACGCATATTGTCTGCTCGAACGTTGACTTTTGCAGAAAAGCCTGCGGTCGCGATTGTCACACCTATTGCCCGTCGACCGCTCTCGCTCTCTAACTGGAGCACGTCCACCTGACCTGCAGGGGAAAGAGCAGCTTGAAGCGCTCTATTGAGATCGGAAGATAGACCAAGGGCGGAAGCGAAGTCGTTGCCACTTCCGGCTGGGATCACCCCAAGAGTGGCAGCGGAGCCTGCTATCTCTTGCGCAACTAAATGAATTAATCCGTCGCCGCCGCAGGCAATAAGTCTGCCACCGCTGTTAGCTACCTGCTCTGCAGCTAATCTGGTCCCAGCAGGAGAGGCAGGTATCTCGTGCCGCACCTTGACCCCCTTCGCTTCTAATATTGCGAGTACTTCTCGTCCGACTTTTGCAGCTTGGCCCCTGTTAGCGGCTGGGTTCGTAATCAAAACGACCTCATTCTCGCTTTCATACTCGGTTTGGTTCACAGGAGACCCTCGGATTGCTACGGTGACGTGGGCAATTGTGTCAGAGAACATCATTATCGTGTTCATAATCTTCTATGACAGATGGGGTTGAAATGTCGGGAGCGTTAGACGGTATACGAGTATTGGATTTATCCACATTGGTTCAAGGTCCACAGGCAGCTGCCATGCTGCATGACTTGGGCGCTGAAGTGCTGAAAATCGAACTTCCAGAGATTGGAGACATGGGGCGCCACGTAGGAATCGTCGAGGAATTGGGAACCTCTGTTTTCTGGGAGGCATGCAACCGAGGAAAGCGCTCAGTGACTCTTGACCTGCGCACCGAAGCCGGCAAAGAAGCTTTCTTGAAACTTGTTGAAATCTCGGACGTCGTCCTTTCTAACTTTCAGCCAGGAACTCTTGAAGGTTGGGGGCTCGGATATGAAGATCTCGCAGCTATCAACCCCGGCGTGATTTGGGCAGCAGGAAGTTTTCTCGGACCCACCGGACCAGACGCTCTTCGGGAAGGTGCTGACATCGTCGGAGAGGCCGCTGGTGGAGTCATCGCTGGGATCGGAAATGACGGCGAACCCGCAACAACTGTTGCTTCTCTGTTAGCTGACCATTGCGGATCCCAGAATCTTCAAACCGGGATTCTCGCAGCGTTGTTCGCACGAGAACGCACAGGCCGAGGCCAGCGTGTAGATGTCAGTCTCCTTGGCGGCCAAATTTGGATGCAGGCCCCTGAGTACACTCACTATTTCCTTACAGGAGAGTTAGCCGGCCGATCCAATGGCGGCCATCCACTGGTGCATGCGCTTTATGGTGTATTTCCGACAGCCGATGGGGCGCTCGCCGTGGCGGGGTGCCCTGAACACCTTTGGGAAGGAATGTGCAGGGCTATCGAGCGACCGGAATGGGTTAACCACTCTACGTACAACACCTACTGGGTTACAAAGGAAATCGCTCGCGAGATGAGAAAAGATTTCATAGCCATCTTCCAACAGCGAACTACCGCTGAATGGAACGAGCGTCTCAGCGCAGAAGGACAACGATTCTCCCCCGTCCGTTCACACGACCAGGTAGCGGCCGACCCGCAGTCCTTTGCTAACGGCTATATCGTCGAGGAAGAGCATCCCGTATTTGGCAGGGTTAACGTCGTTGGCTGCCCGATCCAAATGTCTGATACGCCGACTCGGCATGGCATTGAAGCGCCGCAACTCGGACAAGACACCGAGATGGTCCTTGTCGAAGCTGGTTACGGGTGGGAAGAGCTAGAAGCACTTCGAGAACGCGGGGCTTGGTAAGGCGGTCGCCTTAACCCAGGGGCCCTCCCGGGATATGAAGTGCGCAGAAAAATGCTGCCTCCTCTACCTGCACCGTGGGGTCAGCAAGAATCGCAGAAAAACGCCACGCTCCAAGCGCTACCAAAAGGACTATTACTGACGCAGCGCCTCCAAGGGTCTTTACCTTCGGTGAAGTGACCCAGTTTCGAAGCCTCTGAGAGCTCATCGGAGCACCACCCGGCTCTTCGTCGATATACAAATGCATGATCGCAGCGCAGATCGACAGAAATACCGCTATCCACCAAAACCCTCTGTACGAACCGTAAGCATCCCGGTAAACCCCAGCACCGAAAGTTCCAATGAACGCGCCTATTTGATGACTTAGGAACACAAATCCAAATAACAATCCAGCGTGCTCCGGGCCAAATTGCTTCAATACAACCGCCGACGTCAGCGGCACAGTAGCAAGCCACACGAGACCCAATGCGGCGCCCCCGATTAAAGCGACCGGCGCCGACATTGGGATCACAACCACAGCAGAAAACACAACCGCTCTGCCGGCGTACAAAGCAGCCAGCAAAGCTGTATTGCTATATCTACTACCGAGCCAACCGATGCCTATTGTCCCTGCGATATTGAAGAGACCAATCGACGCGAGCGCCAATGCTGCGACGCGCGTGCTCTGGCCAAGGTCTTCCAAATACTTCGGTAAGTGCACCGCAATAAACGTGACGTGAAATCCACAGACAAAGAACGCTGTCAAAAGAAGCATGTAGCCACGATGGCGGAAAGCCCTACGTAACGTCTGCCTACCCGTACCAGTAGTCTCTTCTACGCCTCTGTTACCGCTAGCGCTTCGAAGTGGCCTCACGGCGGCCACCGCCGCAAAGACGAGCACAACGCCGAGCGCAAAACTCTTGCGCCAGCCAGCGCTATCAATAAACGCCTGAACAGTAGGGACCAAGAAAAATTGGCCGACTGAACCGAAGGCAGTGGTTATGGCTAAGGCCATCGTCCGTTTGCTTTCGTCTACCAAACGTCCGACCGCAGCCAAGATCACGGCAAAACTAAACCCCGCAAGTCCCAAGCCGGTGAGAACACCGAGGCTAAAGGTTATTTCCGTCGTCGAGTTTGAATTCGCGGCAAGGAATAGGCCGAAGGCGTAAAGTGTGCCACCGGATATCAAAACTCGTCCAGAGCCATACTTATCAGCGACCGCGCCCGCTATCGGCTGACCGAGTCCCCAAACCAAATTCTGAATAGCGATCGCTAATCCAAAAGCGCCGGTGCTCATGCCGAGCTCTGTCGAAATGGGATCAAGGTAGATACCCATCGTTGCGCGAACGCCCATAGTGATAGCGGTAGCGAAACAGCCGGCTATGAGCACAACAGTTAAGGAAGATCGCGAGTTCAAGCTTTTCACCGGCACATGTTTTCCATGTGACCAATGCCCTCAATCGTGGTGCGGATGGAGTCCCCCGGCACCAAGAATCGACCATCCGCCATGCCCACTCCCGACGGGGTACCCGTAAAGATCAGATCTCCAGGCTCCAGAGTAAGGATCGCAGATATGTAGCTAACTAGGTGAGGAATGTCAAAGATAAGACGGCTGGTCCGCGCGTCCTGACGAAGGACCCCGTTAATGTGGCATTGAATTCTCAGATCGTCCGGATCGGCGAAGCTGTCGGTAGAAACCAACGCTGGGCCAGTTGGCCCGTATGTATCGCGCGACTTGCCCAGACCGAAATGCGGTGGCTTTGCAGCCATCTGGAGTTCTCTATCAGAAATATCTTGACCAGCCATCAATCCAGCGACATGAGACCAGCTCTCTGCGGATGTCACATCCCTAGTGCGACGACCGATCACGACCACTAGCTCAGCTTCATAGTCACCTCGCGACGCGCGTAACTCCACGTCGTTGAAGGGCCCTGAAATACACGACGGATATTTCGAGAAAACGACCGGTGTGTCGGGAACCTCCATCGC
>DKNM01000003.1:18050-37372 GCA_002470695.1 Candidatus Neomicrothrix sp. UBA7388 | reverse complement strand
GGAGGACCAAGGGTGACATTCTGCAATGAGCCATCGGGCGTCTCCGCGTTTAGGCGGTCAGATATCTCATGTAGGGCATCAAGATTCCTTAAGGCGATCATGGGGTCAGCGCTGACGTTGCCATCGGAGACGCGTTCTAAGTCAAAATACGCTTCCTCGCGCTCCAAGCATGCGCGCCCATTGACATTAACGAAACGAAATGGCATAGCCGTCGAACTCCTTCACGAAGCCACGAAACCTAGGTCGTTACCTTGGTCTGCGTTGCTACGCCAATCAGTCATACCAGATGTTCACACCAGCACACCATTCTGAACGACCAATGCGCCTCTACAAATCGTGTGCCGAACCCTCCCCGTTAGCTGTTTGTTGGGCCAAGGAGTGTTGACGCTCTTACTTTGGAGAGTTGAAGCACTCACAATCCATTCATCTTTGGGGTCAAAGACCGTTAAATGAGCCGGATCGCCTATTTGAAGTTCACCCCCATGTTCGACAATGTCAGCAATACGCGCTGGAGAGTGAGACAAAAGAAACACGAACTGCTCCGCGCTGAGAAATCCGGGCACGACCAGCTCGGACCATACAACCGACGCCATCGTCTCGACCCCGAGCATGCCAGGTGGAGCATCCACTAGGCCTACCGCCTTTGCCTCCGCTGAATGTGGAGCATGATCAGTTGCTATGGCATCAATGGTCTTATCTAAAAGGCCAGCTCTTAAGGCAGCAACATCATC
Source organism: Candidatus Neomicrothrix sp. UBA7388 (assembly GCA_002470695.1). Taxonomy (GTDB): domain Bacteria; phylum Actinomycetota; class Acidimicrobiia; order Acidimicrobiales; family Poriferisodalaceae; genus UBA7388. The sequence goes on along the minus strand of DKNM01000003.1, from coordinate 36,641 downwards.
GCCCGTACGCAAAGGTGGATTCATTTTTCCAGAGCTACCGAGGCGTTCCACGTCTTCTTCAGTCAGGACTAGATGCTGAGGGGTGACCTCAGAGGTAACGCGAGTACCTGCCGCCTTAGCGGACCGTACAAGATGGGTCGCCTCTGCGGTAGACATGTGGAGAACGTGGTAACGGCCGCCAGTCTTGGCCGCCAACGCGATGTCGCGCTGAACGATTACTGCTTCCGCCTCACTTGGTCGTCCCTTGAGACCCAATCTCTGGGAAACTGCACCTTCGTTAATTACTCCGCCCTCTACCATGGTCGACTCTTCCGCGTGTTGACTAATAACGGCGCCAGGCATGTTCGCCGTTGCCTGCAATGCACCCTCCATCAACACCGGGTCGTCCACGACGGTGCCATCATCTGTAAAGACCCTCACACCACTCGCGTAAAGCTTGGGAAAATCAACAAGACGCTCACCGAGACGGTCGACCGTAATGGCAGCTGAGGTTCGAACATCGCACGGAGTTCTCGCGCCTAGCCTCAAGACGTCATTGACAAGCTCAACGTTGTCGATAGTCGGGACGGTATTCGGCATCATCACGCAGGCAGTCACGCCCCCGAGGGCAGCTCCAGCAGCGCCTGTGACAATGTCTTCGCTTTCTTCGCCACCCGGTGTTCTAAAATGAACTTGGATATCCACGAAGCCAGGCATCACTAGAGCGTCCGACGCATCGATAACCTCTCCCCGTCCCAGGAGCGAACCCGACTCACCTATCTCGGCTATCAAGCCATCCTTGACCAGTATGTCCAGACGGCGGCTTCCGGAGGAGGTCTGGAGTAATCCACCAACAATGACGAGCGAATCAGGCATTAACTAACCTTAGGTCACATTGAGTTCCGAGCCTACCCCTCTCTAAGCGATATATCATTCAAGAGTGAATCCAACTCAAATGCTCAAGAATTGGTTGTCGGACACCGATTTGGCCTCTTACGCGGAACGTGGCTACCTCCATTTTGAGTCAGCTGTCCCAGATGAGACACTCGTCGAGTTACAGACTGCAGCCGCCGAGTTCGTCGAAGCGAGCCGTTCGATGGAGGAATCCGGAAAGATCCTTGACCTAGAGCCTGGACATTCCCCTGAGGCACCTCGAATTCGCAGGCTCAATTCGCCAGTTGACCGCCACCCAGCGTTTTATTCGTTTGCAATTGAAGGGTTCGCTGCCCAATTAGCCTGTCGCCTTCTCGGCGGACCCGTGCGCTTCCATCACTCCAAGCTCAATTTCAAATGGTCACACGGCGGCGAAGAAATAAGATGGCATCAAGACATACAGTTTTGGCCCCACACTGACTTTAGCCCTTTAACAATAGGTGTTTACCTCGAGGATGTGACTGACTCCATGGGTCCAATGGGCGTATTGCCAGGAAGTCAGCTCGGACCGCTTTACGATCAATACCTTCCTGACGGCAGTTGGGCTGGGGCCATTAGTGATACCAACGTTGAAGAACTAAATCTCAAAGACATCGTGTGGCTGACAGGGCCTGCGGGCTCTGTAACGGTGCACAACTGTTGCATGGTCCACGGCTCTTTACCCAATGACTCCGATTCAGGTCGGCCCTTGTTATTGCAGACTTACTCGCGGGCGGATTCCTACCCGATAGCTCACATCGGCGCTAACGGAGTAACTGGCCCTACCAGCGGAACCATCATTGGAGGGTCCTCTTCGCAAGCACTCTCAATCGAAGGTAGAAAATTTGTGGGCGCCCCAGATTGGTCGCGCGCTGGAGCTCCAACGACGTCTGCATTCTTTGGTTCTCGACAAAAGGGAAACTGAGCTCCAGTGTCATCAAACGATTTTTTTGACGCGTTGCGTACCGTGTTAGTACGCGAAATTGAGGGGTGCACTGATCTCAGCTCTGTGGATCGGCTCTCGGGCGGCGCCAGCATGGAGACATACCGCCTCTCCGTGAAAGTTCATGGCCAAGAAGTCCCCATGTGTCTTCGCCGAGGCGCAGGCGGCGTAAATAGAGACACAGTCAGCGCTGTCGGGTTAAGCGCTGAAGCTTTGTTAATGCGACTCGCAAAGAGCCACGGCGTGCCAGAACCCGAGATTTATTGCGAGTTGCAACCTGAAGACGGTGTGGGCGTTGGCTTCATCATGGAGTGGCTAGATGGAGAGACACTTGGTTCGCGAATCGTTCGCTCCCCCGACTTAGAACAGATACGAGATAACTTGGCTGAGCAATGCGGCCAAGAGCTAGCAAAGATTCATGCGATCGACGTTGATTCCAACAACCTCCGAACTCACCTGCCTGAGCTAACGCCAAGCGAATACGTCGAACAAACGTGGAGCCGGTATCGCGATTGGAATACAGCGCAGCCAATGATTGACTTCACTGGGAGATGGCTTAATGAAAATCTCCCTCCTGAATGTCAACCTCGTTTGGTCCATAACGACTTTCGCAACGGAAACCTCATGGTTGACACAACCCTGGGCATTAGTGCGGTTCTGGACTGGGAAACCTCTCACATCGGTGACCCGATGCGCGACTTGGGTTGGATTTGTACAAACTCGTGGCGGTTTGGCAACCGAGAAATGGAAGTAGGCGGATTTGGACGTCTGGAGGATTTAATTCGGGGCTACGAGAAGCAGAGCGGCGAGAAGTTGGATCGATCCGTCATCAAATTCTGGGAAGTTTTCGGAAGCTTCTGGTGGTCAATTGGCTGCCTCGGAATGACCGATCAATACCGTAGCGGACCAGACGCAACAGTCGAGAGGCCCGCTATCGGTCGGCGTTCATCTGAGTGCCAAGTCGACTGCGTCAATCTCCTTATTCCAGGTCCGGTCGATTTAGTGGGACCAAATAATCTTGCCCGGCCCACCGATATGCCTCGTCTCGATGAGTTATTGACGAGCGTCAAAGATTTTCTCCACCAAGATGTGATGGAGGCAACAAGTGGTCGAGCAAATTTCTTGTCGAGAGTCGCAGGAAATAGCCTCGATATTGTTCAGCGGGAAGTAAGGCTTGGCCCAGCACTTGCGAAGCGCGAGCGAGCCGACCTCGAGTCGTTACTAAAGAAAGAAGGCTCCCTCGAAGATTTACGATGGACACTTGTGCATCAACTGCGTGACGGATCTATTCCATTGGATAAGCCAGGGCTAGCCGATTACCTGCGCACCGCAGTCGTAAACCAGGTAGCGATTGATCAACCCAAGTACTCGGGCTTCGTATTCGCTGCATCTTCGGGCAACGCGCAGTAAGTTGCGTGAATGACCGTCCATGAAATGCATCTCGAGATCTCTAAAGAAATACGCGCCCTGCCTAGCGTCGTCTATGCCCTCGTGAGCGATCTCCCACGAATGGGTGAATGGAGTACCGAAAACATGGGCGGCGCATGGATATCCGGGACGGCCGGTACCGTTGGGGCGCGGTTCCTAGGAACGAACAAAATAGGCGACTTCGAGTGGTCTGTTCCGGTTGAAGTAACCATTGCGAGTCCGAGTGAATGTTTCGAATTCGTCGCAGCCCCGGACGATGGGCCTTTCGTGCGCTGGACCTACAAACTTCAAGCCATAGATTCTGGAACGCTCTTGACTGAAATTTGGGACGTTATGGCACTTCCTCCATCACTAGCGAAACTTGATGCTGAAGGCTTAAAGAAACGAAAGGCAGCAGTTCAAGAGACCATCGGGGCCACGCTCCAGGGTATTTGCGACGCCGCGGAAAGCTAAACGATTAACAAAAGGTCCACATACGCAATCACACGCAGGTAACTCGCAGCAGTATTAGATGCGTGAGGATCGCGTGCCTGTGTGCTCGAGTTGAGATACCGTTCGCTGCGTGCCTGACAAATATTTCGACGTCAACGGTATAGCCACCCTCGTGCACCACCGAGGCGAGACCACTCTGCCTGGACTCGCACCGCCTCTTTTTATTGGCCGACCAATCCTCTTGCTCCACGATGCGGGGACAACGGGTAATTCATTTTCGTCCCTGATGAACATTCTCAGCGAGCAACACTCCCCGTTCAGCTTGGACCTGCCCGGACATGGGCGAAGTGGCTCATTGGACAGTCTGCAAACCGTCGAGGAGATGGCTGCCCATGTTGCAACCATGATGGCCGACTGGGAGTTCGACTCACTTGCCGTGGTGGGCGAAGGACTCGGTGCGGCAGTGGGTTTAGAGCTAGCCCGGAACCCTAGTTTGGGCATCGGGCATTTAATTTGCCTTGGCGCTGTGGGTCGAACATTAGATCTCTCTCCCGAGATCGAGCAGCTGACTCTAATTACAACAGGTAAGGCCCGAAGGCAATTTGACGCAAGCGGGTACAAACCTGAGCCCGATCAAATGATCATGAAACAAGCCTTCGCCGAATGGGTCAAAACGGACCCACGAGCTACCCTCGGTGCGCGACGTGCTCAAGAGCAATGGAACCGAAGCACCAACTTAGAAGGACTCGATTGCCCAACACTTGTCGTCGTGGGCGAACACACAGAATCGACATTCGACATCGCGGCAAATGAGCTCATCTCCGAGTTGCCGTCTGCTGAAAGGGTCGACCTTCCAGAAGCTGGCCGTCGAGGAGCTATTGAAACACCGGAGGCAGTCGCCAACCTCATAGATCGTTTTACGCAAAGCGGGGTTAATAGCTAATGGTTCAGAATGGGTTCCCGCAAAATGTGGCCATCGCCGGCGTCTACGAACACCCAAGCCGATTTTCGCCTAATAAAACCGAATTTCAGATAATGGCCGAGTCAGCGAAGGGGGCGCTAGACGACGCCGGTTTAACGCGTAACGACGTTGACGGGTTATTTGGCGCCTCCATGTCAATGGGTCTCATGGGAATAGTGGATCTTGCGGAATATCTCGACCTGTACCCGGATTATCTTGACGGAACGAATATCGGCGGTTCGTCTTTCGTCGCTCACGTCTCTCACGCTGCGGCCGCCATTAACGCTGGCCTTTGCAACGTCGCCCTTGTGCTCTATGGATCGACCGCCGCTTCGAATTCGATGGCTATTGGAACAGGTGGCTCGGGTGGTTCCAAGAACCCGGACGTTGCGTTCTCGACACCTTACGGAATGACGACCGTTGGAAGCTACGCCATGTACGCCAAGCTACACATGGAAACCTTCGGCACTACCAGTGAGCAACTTGCTGAAATTGCAGTCACTATGCGCAAGCACGCAGCCCTTAACCCCTTAGCAAAAATGCGGACACCAATCTCAATCGATGATGTCCTCAGTAGCCGGATGATCTCACGCCCACTGCATCTATTGGACTGTTGCATCATCAGCGATGGCGGAGGGGCAATCGTAGTTACATCAGCTGAGCGTGCCCGCGATTTACGCAAAACCCCGGTTTCTATACTTGGATCAAGTGAAGCGGTTCAACATCAAGGGACCGGATACAACGATCTTCTAACCATCGCGGCTAAACAATCAGGCGAAGTCGCCTTCGGTCAAGCCGGCGTGTCCCGCGAAGACATCGATCTCGCCATGATCTACGACTCATTCACCATCACTGTTCTGGCGACGCTCGAAAACCTCGGTTTTTGTGAGCCGGGTGAAGGCGGCGACTTTGTAAGTAATGCGGGCATTGCCTTAGGCAGCAAGTTACCCGTGAACCCCGATGGGGGCGGAATGTCATCAAACCATCCGGGAATGCGCGGAATATTCCTTGTCATCGAGGCAGTAAAACAACTCCGAAATGAGTGCGAAGCCAGGCAAGTTTCGGGCGCGGAGATTGCATTAGCCCACGGGACCGGCGGGACAATCGGCGACAAACATAGTGGCGCTACTTTGATTCTCGGCATAGACCGCTAATGCCTCGCTCATAGCTTGCACATCGATCTTTGAAATCACATCCTGGGAGGAATTCTTCAATGGCGGACGCCCAAGTGCTGCAGTTGTACCAGGGAGTCAGCAGTCGACTCATAGAACTGGTGCGAACCGATCCAGCTGCGGGTGTACCCAGTTGCCCTGAATGGTGTGCCTTGGACCTACTTCGGCACGTTTGTGCAGTAGCTGAAGATTGGGCCGAAGGGCGCCTTACCGGTTACGGGACGCGAAAATGGACAGACGAGGGCGTGAAACGCTTATCGCATCTAGAACTTGATCAAATAGCGGATCTCTGGCGACGCGCCATAACCCAGATGGCAGATCTGCCGGATCAGGTCGACATGGGAGATCCTGTGCGATTTGCTTTCGGCGACGCAGCGGTGCACGAGGCTGACCTAAGAGCGGTGCTTGCGCCCGAAACAATGTTGCCGCAGGATGCATTGACCGTTGCCACAAAGGGGAGCTTCGCCGTCTGGAGGCAGCACTTGACCCAGAAAAATGCTCCGCCCCTCGTTGTTGAACTTCGAAATGGCCCCAAATTGCAGATAGGCGAGGATCCACAGGTAACACTCCGGATCTCTGAATACGAGTTATTTAGGATGCTTAACGGGCGTCGCAGTGCCGCACAAATAACTAGTTATCAGTGGTCGTCTGATCCGGAACCATATCTCGACATCGGTCTCGGTGGTCCAGTCACGGGTGGAGCTAGAGGAAGAGCTTCTTGGCCTAAAGAATCTCTTGTTGAGCCAACATTTTGATAATCGGGTTCCACCAACCTTTCTAGGCGACACGAGTGAAGGGTCGCGATAAGTCTTGTCGATTCCATCCCTACACCTTTCAGATCCGGTAACGTCCCATCATGGTCGTTAAGCCCGACTCCGCCTCCTTTCCACCGCCAAATGCTCAGCCCCATGCTTCATGGGAAACGCGAGGTTTTTGGGAAGGGGCCGGCAGGGGCGAACTGGTCCTGCAGTGGTGTACCGAATGCAGCGCTGTCCAGCACAAACCACGAGGCCTTTGTGTCGACTGTCTCTCCGATGAAGGCTTAGTGCACTTCGTCGCTAGCGGTGAGGGCACCGTTCATAGCTTTACGGTCACAGAGCAAAATCAAGCCAAGGGTTTCGTCGACGTCTGTCCCTACATCATGGCCTATATCCGGCTAGCCGAAGGGCCACGTATTCTCAGCGCCATCACCGAGTGCGACCCCGATTCGGTGGCGATTGGCTCCAGTGTCAGGGCTGCATTCGTAGCGCAGGAACGAACCGATGAAGAGGCGTTCGCTGTACCTGTCTTTCACCTTTGCTGATATCCGCATGATTCTAGATCTTCACACCCATTCAGTTAAATCAGACGACGGTCGCGCAAAGGTCGAGAATTACTGTAAATGGATCCAAAAAAAAGAGCTGCCTCTCGATGGCTTTGTTTTGACCGAGCATCGCCAATTCGATGACCAATCCGACTATCGCCCTCTTGAGGATGCGTACGGTTTGACAATCATGAAGGCAAGCGAGGTCGAAACTGACTATGGACACGTCCTGGTGTTCGGCGTCAACGATGACCTTTTAAACGCCTTTGATTTCACCAACGTTCGCTTGCCGATCGAGATGGTACTTGAGGAAAGCAGCAAGGCTGGAGCCTTTGCCGCTCCTTGCCACCCCGGTCGAAAACGCGTCGGACTCTTCGCCCACTATGAGGAGAAGGGACCCATCCAAGGGGTCCACACCGTTGAAACACTCAACGGTGGCTCCATACCAGGCGAGGATGAACTTTCGTCAAACATGGCGGAAACCTTGGGCTATCGAGGTTTCGGAGGAAGCGACAGTCACGTCGTCAGCCGCATTGGTTATTGCGCAACTAATTTTCCCAACCAGAGGATTGACGATATCGGTCAACTCGTCGGTGCGCTAAAAGCCGGTGACTTTTCCGCTATTTCAATGAAAGAGCAAATTAGTTCCTAGGCCAAAAGGGCAAGCGTACGATCAGTTAAGTCCTCTACCGTCAGAGGACCCATTCCCGAAAGACTCGTGTGGACAGAATGGTTCCATCTGGTTCCCCACTCCTTTGGCACCTCACCAGTCAACCCCCACAAACCACCGACCGTAGCTCCGTTGCAGTCTGTGTCCCAGCCTGCTGACACGACATCTCCAATAGCACCCGCAAAGTCGGTCACGTTACGCGCTAACGCCCAAGCAACGAGTGCAAGATTGTTAACTGTGTGGACAGGCGATAGGTCACCATAAAGCTCACGAATGCGTTCGGGTGTTGGTGAAGAAGCAGTCGCAAGACCAGCTTCAACAGCTGTTGCGCAATCGGCATTCGCAGGAATCTGTTCAACTGCGATCTCTAAGGCTCGCACAGGGTCCTCACCGCCGAGAATCGATGCGCCAGCTGCTGCGATCACCATGGCGCCATACACGCCCTCACCCCGATGACTAAGTTCAGCATCCCTTCTAGCCATATCCGCTGCAGCAGAAGGGTCGCCCGGATTAATCCAACCATATAAATCAACGCGAATCTGCGCCCCAATCCAGTCATTAAACTGATTGTCACTACACTCGGCGATATTTACCGCAGAGTCAGCTCCCGTGGGAAAGCGCATTCCTGCTTCGGCTAAGAGCTTGACATAAGCCTCGCGCTCAGCGGTGAAGACCATGGATCCCGGTAGATAGCGCAGCCACATTCGCCCAACGTCGGCGGTAGTAAATTTGTGTCCAAATTCTTCAACAAGAAGAAGCGACAGGACCGTGTAATTGATGTCATCGTCAGGAATCGAGTGACTCATTTCTTCGATACAAGCGCCTTCATGTTCAACAGCGTCGTCAACGTCAAGTCGAAATGGAATGTACTCACGCAAAGGCATCGCGTTCACATCCACCAGATAGCGCTGAAGCCGTGTGACACCATGTTTGATAGAAAGCATTTCCACGGGCTTGCCTAACATGCAGCCGCTGACGCGACCTACCCACGCTGAGGAGATTCGGTCGCGGATTATGTCGGTAGTACGTTTTCCCATAAAAGAATCAATCTCTAAATCCGACAAACTTAGCGCGTCGTGTTACCGTCACAACGCACATTGCGCCCAAGTTCTAGGGTGTCACGTCCGTGTGAAAGGAATCAATGTCGACGAGTAGCAACGGGCTCGATCTCAACGAGCTCCGCGACAGGTGGATAGGTGTCGAGTTCGATTGGGCTACGTTCGAAATGGACACGACTCAAATGTTGGCGTGGGCCCAAGCATGCGGTGAAGTGGATCCTCGGTTCATTGACCCTGAGCATGAGGATTTCCAAGCACACCCTGGATTCACCACCCACTGCATGTCCGGACGGCTATTTCCGGAGAACTTTCCCCAAATCGGTGGCGGCTTTGGCATCGATGGAGGGAAACGAGTGGACGCGCATGCGGCAATTCGTGCGGGCGACACCCTTACTGCGACTACGACTATCGCCGATATTTTCGATAAGACTGGCCGTAGCGGGACCATGATTTTCATTGTCCAACGCATGGAGTTTCGGAACCAATCCGACACCTTGGTTTCCACTGTTGACTGGAAGATGATCAAAAAGGCGGATTAGTAATGACAGAAGGTCTCAAGTTTTCCGAAGTTGAAATCGGCGACGACTTACCTGAAGAAGTTCCAGACGTTTCACTTTCTTCTGTAACGGCGTTTTGTAAGGCCGCAAGCCACATCTTCGATCGATTCTTGGATCACGAGGCAGCACAGAAAGAAGGCTTTCCAGGAGCGATAGTGCCCGGAATTATGAGCCAAGGGCTTCTTGCGGCCATGATCCACAAATGGGCCCCCGGTTCCTCAATACGCTCGATTGACACTGTTTTTAGAGGTTCTCTGCTGGTCGACTCCCAAATCACGATGACCGGTGCGGTGACAGACACCGACGATGAGTCCAATTTGGTTGAGCTTGATCTCGCCATAATTGCCGAAGATGGTCGCACCGGCGTAATTGGCACCGCTGTCGTCCAGCTCCTGGAGTAATTTCAGGAGGGGGAATTCATGACATTGGAACTCAGCGCAGATGAAGTACTAAGCACAACTAGGTCTGTGCGTCTACGACTAGACCTTCAAAGAGAGGTAGGCGAGGAAATACTCCGACAATGCCTAGAGATAGCATTGCAGGCGCCAACGGGCTCGCTTCGACAAGATTGGCATTTCGTAATATCGAACGATCGGAATCAGTGCAGGGAAGTCGGTTTGATATACAAAGAGGTTTGGACCTCAATGATTACAGACAACTATCTTGACTCTTCTTCAAAGCAACAAGGCTCAAAAGGCGACGAAGCAGCTTGGTTAAAGATGATGAACTCAGCGCGTCATCTAGCGGAGAATTTTCCCGAGGTACCGGCAATTTTTCTTCCGTGCATTAGTGGCCGGTTGGATGGAGCCGACGCTGTTACACAATCACTGAAGTGGGGTTCCGTGATCCAAGCAGCTTGGAGTTTTATGTTGGCAGCGCGCAATCGTGGGCTCGGAACGTGCTGGACGACAGTCCATCTTCGGCGAGAGGCGGACGTAGCGGAGGTACTTGGCATACCATTCGACACGGTTCAACAAGTTGCCCTCAGTCCGGTCGCCTACACCAAAGGAACCGATTTCAAGGCGGGACGCAGAAAGCCGTCGAGCGACTTTATTCACATGAACGGCTGGCGACATTGAAGAAGTTAGATGTCGCAGAGATGCGTGAGTGGGTCGACGCCAATTGGGACCCAGATTCTGATCTGTCCAACTGGCGTACACTGCTCGCAAACAGCGGGTGGGGAAATCCCTCGTGGCCTGAAGCGTGGTTTGGCAAGGGCCTTCCGCCGATGGCAGATGCCCAAGCAAAACAGATTCTTCTAGACGCAGGCGCTGTCGGGCTCGCCTCCGGCGTGAGCATGTACTTAGTGGCGCCAACTCTTTTGGAGTGGGCCGATGACCACCAAAAGGAAACATACCTTCTTCCGATCTTGACCGGAGAACACAAATGGTGCCAGCTGTTTAGCGAACCTGGAGCTGGCTCCGACCTAGCCGGACTAACCACGCGCGCTGTGAAGGACGGCGACGAATGGGTAATCAGCGGGCAAAAGGTATGGAACTCCGGCGCCGCCAAAGCTGACTATGGAATCCTGTTAGCGCGTACCGATTCCGCAGCACCGAAGCACAACGGAATATCGTTTTTCTTAATCCCAATGCAGCAAAAAGGGATCGAAGTGCGTCCATTACACCAAATGAATGGTCATTCATCCTTTAATGAGGTTTTCTTTGATGACGCTAGAGTTTCTGACAGCGCTTTGGTCGCGGGAGCGGGAAACGGGTGGCGGGTCGCCCTGACTACGCTTGCTCACGAGCGCAGTGCAGTTGCCACTCCGAGACCAAAATTTCCTCCAAACACAAGCCCGATAATCGAGGCGGCCATAAAAGAAGCGGAGGCTTATTTCTCTACCTATAGCTGGTACCCGCAGCGTGCAGGCCGTCCCCGCCTTGTGTTTCCCCAAGCAAAGCGGATGAACCAAGCTAAGGACCCCCGCATTCGACAAATAGCAGCCGCCGTCGAAAGCCTCCAGCAGACAGCTCTGTGGGACACGCAGCGAGCGAAAGCCGCTAGAGCAAGCGGCCGCGTCCCTGGGCCCGAGGGATCCATAGCGAAGCTAAAAATGAGTGTCACGGCTGAAAAAAGCGCCGAAGCGCATTCAGCGATTCTTGGAGCCCACGGAATGCTCAGCGGAGCTAGCGCCGGCGAGAACGAGTTAGTTTCGGAAGTCTTGGTCTCAACTCCGGCGCAATCTATAGCTGGCGGAACGGACGAAATTCAAAAAAATATTCTTGGTGAACGTGTCCTTGGTCTTCCCAAGGAACCCAATCCGGACTCCAAGGGAAGTATTTAGTAGCTTATTTGTTAGCCCCGAAGACGACTGGAATCGCATGACTCCCCAATTACTTTCAACCGAGATTAACTGGATTCAATTTCCGGGGTTTGAGGGCCTCTATTACAACGTGCTCGAAGTTAATGATGCTGCGGGCTCCGTTGAATTACTCATGAAGTTCGAGCCTGGAGTTAGATGCATCCCGCACCGCCATATTGGACCGGTGAAGACGCTCGTCCTCGAAGGGGAGCATTTGATCTACAAGGTCGATAATGCCGACCAGCCAGTACATCGTCGCGTAGCTGGCACCTTCACAACACACGACGGCAATGAGTCCCACATAGAAGCCGGCGGGGACCAAGGGGCAGTCATCCTCCTGTCAATGACTTCCGTTGATGGGGACATATGGGAGACCTTCAATGAAGACCTAGAAGTTGATCGGACATCGTCAACAGCCGACTTTCAACGAGGACTTCGCAAACAAGCAAAGACCAGTTGAGGTCGATGAAGTCGTCCGCTGAACGGAATGCACGACGGCTCGCTAGGGCCGCCGAGTCGCTGCACTCCTGCAGCTACTACGCTCCAGAAATTCACCAGATGAAACGTTTCGGGTATAGCGGCTGGTGGCACAGCTATTTCGCCTATCGCTCAGCGCCCCTGGGTGCAGCATCAGCCCGTGAAGTTGTGGATCTATTTTATAATTTTGCTCCTCGAATGGTCGAGCAAGCTGTCCCAGGCTGTTGGGAAATTCTCGATCCGGAGGCTACACGTTCCACCCACTTAGGCATTGTAGAAGCCGCACTGTTGCGTATCTTTAAAGATTTTGAGTTCGAGAGAGATCTTGAAGGCTTGGTAGCCCTACTCAAAGAGGGAGTGGAACAGCTAGACCGAACAGACCGCCCACTATTTTCCGCCTGGGCATCTGAACCATGGCCGTCCACGCCCCTTTTGGCCCTATGGCACGCTGCGACGTTAATGCGCGAGTTTCGATTTGACGGCCACAATCAATGTTTAAGGGAGTTCGATATTTCTGGCTTGGGCTGCCACCTCTTAATGGTGGCCGATGGTCGAGGAACGCCTCAAGTAATTCAGAAAATTCGCGGTTGGTTACCTGAAGAATGGGAGATAGAACTATTAGTTCTCCGAGATCAGGGCTGGTTGAACAGCGACGGTTCCTACACCGACGATGGGCGACAGCAGCGAAAATTAATCGAGGCTCTAACCGACCAAAGAGCTTCAACTCTGGGAACGATGCTTGACCCAGAAAGCGCAATGCACACAATGGAGTTACTGGAGCGCGTGTCCGAGTTCTTAATCACAGCGGAGGTAGTGCCTGGACATTGGCCGCCCAAGCATTTAAACCGAAATGATCATTCTCCCGGTTCCGCTGCACGGTAGCTTGTGAGAAGTTCCAAAGACATCGGTTTCCCAGTTGACGCAAAGCCCTAGCACTCCGGATCACGCTAACGACCCAGGACGAACGGACTTTGTCCGCGACCTAGTCGCTTCTGATATCGCCACAGCTAGGTTTGCCGGACGAGTTCAGACTAGGTTTCCGCCGGAGCCGAATGGCTTTCTGCATATCGGACACGCAAAAGCAATAGTCCTTGATTTCGCAATCGCCCTAGAAAACAACGGGAGTTGCTTTCTTCGATTTGACGACACCAATCCAGCCACAGAGGACCAAGCCTACGCTGACGCTATTTGCGAAGATATTGAATGGCTTGGATTTTCCCCAGACGGAATCACCCATGCCTCGGACTATTTTGAACAACTTTACGAATGGGCCGAACTCTTGGTGACCAAGGGTCTTGCATACGTTGACGAACAATCTGCGGACTTGATAGCCGAGCAACGCGGGGGGTTCGGACAGCCAGGTGTCGAGAGCCCTTTCCGCAACCGAGCGCCTGACGACAACTTGCGCCTCTTGCGTGCAATGAAAGAGGGCGAGCTACCGGAAGGGTCATGTGTTCTAAGAGCCAAAATCGATATGCAGCACGAAAACATGCAACTGCGTGATCCTGTCATGTACCGAATTCGACATATGACTCACTTCAGAACTGGCGACACATGGAAGATTTACCCAACATACGATTGGGCACATGGTCAAGGCGACGCTATCGAAGGCGTCACTCATTCGTTGTGCAGTCTTGAATTTTCTGACAATCGTTCTCTATACGACTGGTTCTTGGAGCAACTGCCTTTAAGCGCCCCAGCCCCCTATCAGACTGAGTTTGCACGCCTTAACTTGACCTACACAACCACTTCAAAACGGCAGCTAAGAGAAATAGTCGAGCAAGGCTTCGTCGAGGGTTGGGACGATCCGAGGCTTCCCACTTTGCGAGCGTTGCGTCGCCGAGGATACCCCGCTAGCTCAATTCGTGACTTTTGTTCGTCTATTGGTGTCGCACGCACTAACTCGCGCCATGACATCGAGCTCCTCGAGTCATTTGTGCGCGCTGACCTGAATCGCAGTTGCTTACGCAAGATGGCGGTACTTCGACCGCTCAAACTGGTGATTACGAATTGGCCCACCGATGCTCAAAACCAACCGATCGTCGAATACCGATCGCTTCCCAATAATCCAGAAAACGAAGCTGATGGGCAGCGCGAAATCCCATTTAGCGGCGAGCTATGGATAGACGAAGAAGACTTCAAACTGGACCCGCCACCTAAGTATTTTCGACTCACGCCTGGACGCGAGGTGCGGTTGCGAGGTGGTTACCTCGTGACTTGCACCGATGCTCTCTGTGACGAGTCAGGGCGACCTACAGAGATCCACTGTACCTATGACCCAGCCACAGCGGGCGGAGCTGCTCCTGATGGGCGCAAAGTGAAAGCCACAATTCAATGGGTGAGCGCTGTCCACGCTCTGGAAGGCTCAGTAGCACTTTATGATCGACTCTTCACCGAACAAGTACCAGGTGAGCGGACGGGAGAACCTTTAGACGACATCAACCAGAACTCGCTCGACCTCATTACCGGATGCAAATTCGAACCCTCCATCGCGAACCTCCAAGCAGGTGAAGTAGTCCAATTTGAGCGTGTCGGTTATTTCGCAGCCGACGCCAATCGCGAACTTCACTTCCACAGAACCGTGGGTCTGAGAGACGAGTGGGCCCGCATTCAGAAGCAAGCAGAAGGTTCTTAAAGTGGTAAATTCCGACAACGCTAAGGTCGCTGTCATCACCGGCGCTGGGTCCGGGATAGGCGCGGCGACAGCCCAAGCGCTCGATAGCGCAGGTTGGAATATTGTTCTCTGCGGTCGCCGACCCACGGCCTTAGACGCCGCAAGTGCTGACCTCACTAGGCCTAGCCTTTGCGTCCCCGGGGACATCTCCGATGCAGAAACGGTCGATCAACTCTTCCAGGAGACTGTAGAACAATTCGGTCGGGTAGACCTCCTCTTCAATAATGCTGGGATCGGAGCGCCAGCCGTGCCCATTGAGGACCTCGCTATAGAGCAGTGGCGGGAAGTAGTCGACGTAAACCTAACCGGCTCTTGGCTATGTTGTCGCGCTGCGTTTCAGCAGATGAAAACACAAAAACCTGGAGGCGGCAGAATAATCAACAACGGTTCAATCTCGGCGCAAACCCCCCGCCCCTACTCGGCTCCCTACACCGCGACGAAACACGCCATGACTGGGCTGACAAAAGCGCTATCTCTTGAGGGGCGGGACTACGGCATAGCAGTCGGACAAATCGATATTGGAAACGCTCGAACACCATTAACTGCTCAGATGCAGAAGGGAGTTCTTCAACCTAACGGCGACATATCCCCTGAAGCCACAATGGATGCTGCAGATGTCGCTAGAGCAATCGTAATGATGGCCGGGCTGCCTTTGGACGCCAACATCCCGCAAATGACCATAATGGCCAACGGCATGCCCTTTATCGGCCGCGGCTAGCGGCCTTCCTCAACCTTCGATTATGAACAGACGTCCGCTGCTCGCCGCGTTGCGTAAGGGCCTCGCTTCGGCGTACTCAACGGATTCGTACCACTCCTGAGCGGCTGCTACCGAAGGAAACTCGATAACCACGTTACGGGAGGGCGGCATCTCGCCCTCTAGCGATATGAAGTTTCCGCCACGAATGAGATACTTCCCGCCGTACTGCGCAACGGATTCAGCCGCAAGAGGTTTATAGCGGTCGTAGGTCGCGCTATCGAAAACATCGCCTTGAAAAACCACATAACCAACCATCACACGTCTCCATCTTTACGCCTTTAACGGTCAAGCACCCCAGTGATAGATGAGATAGCAAACGACTGACTGCCGACAGCTAAAAGTTGCCCATCAGGTGAAAAGATTTCCACGGCGCCATGTCCAATACTATTCCGAATCGCACTGGAGGTGATACGCAAAAGAACCCAGTCGCTGTTGCCGGTTCCGGTTATTTTCACCGAGTGATCCAGGCTAGACCCTCGAAAGCCAGCATCAAGACTCACGCGCATGCCACTCGGAATTAAATCCGCGAGCGCGATTAGCGAGTCAGGATTCGAACTCACAACGTTCGTTAATCGCGCCCAATACATAACCGTGTTCTCGCCCGCAACTTGCCCCGCCAGACGAATATCTGCTTGGTCGGTGAATGAATTACCAGATTCCGAGGTCAGTGGTCGGGACTCGCATTCACCCGGTGGCGGAACCTCAGGGAGTGCGCACCACTGCCTGTCAATCCCGAGGTCATGCCCTCCAAGCGCTGCGCTCGCACGCAGAACAATTTGCTGGTCTAGCGTGATTAAAGCCGCGGCTTGAGTAACACGGTTCCCCACCGCCAATTCCTCAACATGCACTTGCACCGTTGATCCAACAGGCGCTCGAGAAAGGTACTGTCCAGCAATAAAGGAGATGGGCCGCCCCGTCACCCGCTCCAGGGCAATTCCCGTGGCCGCTAACCCGCAACCGCCATGCAACGTACCCGTTGCACCTGCTACCGAATCAGTGACTAAAAATGAAAATGCTCCGGGACCATCAATCTCCTTGAGCTCTGTGATTGTTCCCGAGCCCTGTGACGCTCTGGGCACAGAAGGTGAGTTACTTGCCTGGTTCATCAGCTTGAAGATGGTATCGAAAGGAAAACGTTAAGCGGTTAATCAGCCCAAGGGCCAGCTTGCCCATCATCATAATGATCAGGCCGAATACCAAAGGCTTCAATCATTCTTTGCCACCCGCTGCCAACGGCTAGCAAAGCTCCAAGGCGAAGAATTTCACTAGCGGAGTAATGGAGCTTTAATTCAGCATCAAGAGTTGCCGGCAGCGGGCCCTTAGGAGCACCGGCAAGATGTTCACTTAAGGCAATCGCCGCCTTCCAAGAATCAGGCAAATCAGAAGTTCGATAATCAGATAGTTGAGAAAGCTTCTCGTCACTAAGCCCCTTACGCACCAACGATGCGCTCTTCACCAGGCTTCAATGAAAACATTCATTTACATTCGCCATGCGAATGCGACACATCTCAATCATTTCGCGATCAAAACCGGACTCGCCGCTATAGACCTGGCCGACCCAACTCAAAAACATTTCAAGAGTTGCTGGATCATTTGCCAGAGTCCGGAAAAGGTTGTCATCGCTATACGCCTTGTCGTACCACGTCTCCAAACGAAGGCGATCGAGATCGTTTAACTCTTCAACTTTAGGTAGATGACCCAACTCGTTTGCCACAGTGCCTCCCGATCTAGGCTGTCGGCCTACTCAAGCGAGCGGATAGAAGATCCGCCTGCCCAACAAGCTAATAGTAAGCATAGATCGCTTTTCTAGGCACGGGCTAGCACAAGTGCATAGGCTCGCGGGCACGCTTGCAATCGGGAGGCCATCATGAAAGCAGCGGTGTTGTGCGAACAGCCGGGAGATCTAGTCATAGAAGATTTAAAGATTGACACACCAGGACCACAAGAGGTTCTTATCCAAACCGTAGGTGCCGGCCTGTGCCATTCTGACCTTCACTTCATGGAGGGCCTGTTTCGAAGTAAACTTCCAGCCGTAATGGGCCATGAGTCAGCTGGCATCGTTCAATCCGTCGGACGCGACGTTACGTATGTGAAACCAGGTGATCACGTCGTTGCTTGCCTCTCGATCTTCTGTGGTCAATGTCGGCAATGCTTATCGGGTAACCCGCACAGATGCTCCAACACCAGGGCGACGTCACGAGGGCGCGATGACGAGCCTAGATTGCAACGCCACGACGGAACGCCCGTTGACCAAATGGCTCGGCTTGGTGGCTTTGCCGAGGAAATGCTTATCCATCAAAATGGCATAGTGAAAGTTACCGAAGATGTTTCCCTAGAAAAGGCCTGCCTAATTGGGTGCGGCGTCACCACGGGCTTTGGCGCAGCAGTCAAAACAGCGGCCGTTCCCGTCGGAGCTACCGTTTGCGTAATTGGCTGCGGTGGCATTGGCCTTTCAGCAATTCAAGGCGCTCGCGTAGCCGGAGCAAGCCGCATTATCGCGGTTGACATGAGCGCCGAAAAACTCGAAACAGCGAAAGTAATGGGAGCGACGGACACTCTTAATGCGTCAGAAACCGATGATGTTGTCACCGCCGTGAAGGAGTTAACAAAAGGAGGAGTGGAGTACAGCTTCGAGGCGATTGGCCTAAAGCAAACTGCCGAACAAGCATTCGAGATGTTGGCGGTTGGCGGAACAGCCACCATAGTGGGAATGGTTCCTTCGAGCACCAAGCTCGAAATTCGAGGCATCGATTTCCTAAGCGAAAAGAAGCTCCAAGGTTCGATGATGGGTTCCAACCAATTCCGAACTGACATCCCTCAAATGATTGATCTCTATTTGAACGGGCGACTCTTGCTCGATGAGATGGTCTCCGCAACTATCGATCTCGAACAAGTCAACGAAGGTTACGCATGGATGAAGGAAGGCACAGTCGCAAGGACGGTGATCAGCTTCTGAGCTACAG
>DKNM01000003.1:16107-17704 GCA_002470695.1 Candidatus Neomicrothrix sp. UBA7388 | reverse complement strand
ATCAGATAGAAGCACACCTATATCAGCTTGGGACAAACCCGCTCGTTCAGCACACTTCGTAAGTTGCGCAAACGTCACTGAATCAATCTCGAAGCCTCCGGCTCGCTCAGCTCGAGCGATTTCTTCGGGCTGACCCGGGACAAGAATTCTATCTACGTCGCTGCGGAGGCGAGATTCCAGAATGAAGTCTCGATATTGCTCAATATCATCGAGATAGGTCTCGGTGTCTCCGGTAGCAGCCGGATCTATTATCACGGACAACATATTGTTGATGATCCGGCCGTCTCGAGGGTTCTTAGGGTGGGAAGTCTCGCCTCCTAAGAGCGCCGCCCCGAGCAATTCACACATAATCGCCAAACCCGAGCCCTTGTGATCACCGAATGCCACTAACGCCCCTCCACGTTTACCAGAAGGCGCCGTGTACCAGAATGCATTTGGATCATCGGTTAAGCGTCCCTCCGAATCAATAATCGTGTCTCGGGGAACCTTCACGCCCTTGTTAGCGGCAACACGCGCTTTACCACCCGCGATAATGCTCGTCGCCATATCAAGCAAAAATCCGGGTTTGCCGTCTCGACCCGGAACCGCCGCACAAATTGGGTTAGTTCCAAAGCGCGCATCGGCTCCCCCAAAGGCAGCTACGAGAGGGTGATGCCCAATCACGTTTACCAGGTGGATCGACGCAAGTCCGTGTGCGGCACACTGCTCCGCCCAATGACCTATGCGGCCTATGTGGAAGCTATTACGCAAACCGATTATGGCTACGCCCAACTCTTTACTTCGTTCTATCCCGAGATTCATTGCCTCGAAACCATTGACCTGACCGAACCCGGCATTACCGTCAAGCGTAACTAAGGCACCGCTATCAACGAGCACCGTTGGATGACTGTTTATTTTAAGTCGCCCGGTAACCGCACCATCTACGTACGAAGGCAGCATTCCAACCCCATGGGAGTCATGTCCAGCTAGGTTTGCTGAAACCAGCTGGTCGGCGACAAGGTGCGCCTCCGAACTTTCGCTTCCTAATGCGCAGCATGTCTGAACGATGAACTCGTGGACTTTATTTGGATGAAGATTGGGCACTCCACAACACTAGTCGCGGCGGTTAGGAGCCGATTTTTCCAAGCAAATGACTTCGGCTTCGACACCGCGGTTCCGCTTGGCCCGCTCCCCACTTTTCGGAGTTTGTTTAATTACTAAGGGTTTCCAAGCAAAATACTCCAACGACAACGGATAACTTGAATGATGTGACTGGATTCCAATCGTGGACCAAGACTCGCCTGGGTCGAGCCGTGTTGACTTGGCTGGCGGTTTTCGGTGGCCTCATGGCCGTTGCATTCGTGTACGGCGGACTCAAGTAGTGAAAAGCTCGAAGCGATCACGGCTCGAAAGTAGACCCATGAGTCGCCAAGACGCTGATGCTTTCGTTTGGGAGTTTCGGACGCTATATCGGCAGCGATCCGATGCAAACTCATCGCGCCACCTCAAGAGAGAACAATAATTGCGGCGGACTTTTGTACCGACGGCCTTCGAAGACTGAGCAATGTAAGAATCGAGAGAGAAAGCAGCGCACCAAGGGCGCTCACAATCTCCTGCC
>DKNM01000003.1:4147-15727 GCA_002470695.1 Candidatus Neomicrothrix sp. UBA7388 | reverse complement strand
AGACAAAGTGCAACCCCAAGGAGTACCAGCAGAAACAATAAGGTTGGCACCTGACTCAAATCCTTTCTCTCTCACCAAACCCAAATTTTCCGATATCAGCCATTGGGACTAATTAAGTGAGAATCTGAAGCTAGAAACCCTCTAGGCAGAAATGTTTTTCAATTATACAAATCCGCAAAAACGAGCACAAAATTGTGCACTATGGGCAACTAACTCTGAGGCCAACGTGCAATATCGTCATTCACACCCAATGCTTTGTTTACTTCGCCCTATATTCACAGTGCTCGCAGCATTTATTCTCTGCGCCTGCAGTGCCGGACCAACGCCAATTCGTGTCTTCGTGGCATCATCCATGACTGACTTCGTGAATGAGCTCGCCGCGGAATTCCAAATAAGCCACCCTTCAACTGATCTAGAAATCAACATCGCTGGTTCTGCAGCATTGCTCGCTCAGCTCGCCGAAGGCGCCAAGGCGGACATTCTGATTCTCGCAAGCGAGCGTCACACCTTAAGCGCTCAAGCAAGCTACGAACTGAATGAACCTGTAATTGTCGCATCGAACGCCCTGGCACTAATCGTCCCCCGCGGCAATCCAGCCGATATTTCTTCAGTTGAGGATCTTCAGGTTTCCTCGCTACGCGGTTCAGTATGCATACCAGCAGCCCCATGCGGAGAGCTAGCCTTTACCTTTGCTCAGAAGAGTGCCCTTAGTCTGAGCGGAGCAACCCAAGAATCTAACGTGAGAGCGGTGTTAGCGAGAGTGGCGAGGGCCGAAGTCGAGTTCGGATTTGTGTACAAGACAGATGTAACGGCTGCCGACGGTGATGTGGTGCAGATTCCAGCTATCAAGACTGAAGAATTGAGAACTAGTTATTCGATCGCCGCAATGAAAGAGTCGCTTGAGCGCCCGGCTGTAAATGATTTCTTAGAAGCTGCAACTTCTGCCTCCGCCCGCTCAATATTGTTTAAGCTCGGCTTCTCCGAACCATGAGAACCGCTTTACCAAAAGGCTTCCAGGTACTTGCCTGCCTAGCAATCGCATTCCTATTCCTCCCATTGCTTGCGCTGATTTGGCGAGTGCCTTGGCCCCGGCTCATCAAACTGCTCGCAACCGACGCCATCGGCGACGCATTGTGGCTTTCCTTATTTTCGAGCGTTGCGGCTGCCCTGTGTGCGCTAACCGTTGGCGTTCCGCTAGCCCTTTATTTATCTCGCATGAGCGGGATTAGAGCATCACTCATCCGAACTCTGGTTACCTTGCCAATGATTCTTCCACCGGTGGTCGGCGGCGCAGCCTTGCTGTTTGCATTTGGCCGAAACGGCATTATCGGATCCCAACTTGAGGACCTTTTCGGAGTTGTACTCCCCTACTCTTTACCTGGCGTCGTCTTTGCCAACACCTTTGTGGCTCTGCCATTCGTAGTGCTCACAGTGGAAAGCGCTCTTCGTTCGATCGACCGACGATTCCTGCTTGCAGCCTCGACCCTGGGCGCATCCCCTCGTAGAACTATCCTTCGTATCGAATTGCCACTGATTCGGACATCACTCGCTGCAGCTGCTTTCTTGGGCTGGGCCCGCGCAATAGGAGAGTTCGGAGCGACGATAACCTTTGCAGGCAATGTGCCTGGGCGCACACAGACGCTCCCATTAGCCGTTTTCATGGCCTTAGAAACTGACCGAGAGGCCGCCTTAGCTATCAGTCTGCTATTTATTGCGGTCTCCCTTGGCGTACTCGTAACGCTTCGTAACCATTGGTGGCCTTCACGATGACTACTAAAAACAATTACTTATTAGACGCTCGCGTCATCCTTAACCGTGATTCGCTGACAATCGACGTTGAGCTTCAGCTCCAACACGGAGAGGTAATCGCCGTTTTAGGCCCAAACGGCGCAGGCAAGACCTCACTGTTGCATGCGTTACTCGGTTGGTTGGAGCTGGAGTCCGGGTGGATCATGGTTAATGGAGAAGTGATCGACTCCCCCGACACAGACAGCTACGTGCCACCACAACATAGACCGTTTGGGATGGTGTTCCAAGACGGACTTCTTTTCCCTCATATGTCAGTTGAGAAGAACATTCTTTTTGGAGCAGGCAAAGACTTCAACCTGAAACCCTTAGCGGAGTCCCTTCAAGTCAGTGAACTACTAGCCAAATTCCCATCGGAGTTATCGGCTGGCGAGAGACAGCGCGCAGCGATAGCGCGATCGCTCGCTGCACGACCGAAGGTACTCTTTCTTGATGAGCCCTTTAGCGCCCTAGATATCCAAGGCAAGCGCCGTGGGCGCTCCCTACTCAAAGAGGCCCTTGCTATTGAAGTATCTGGGTGTCTAATGGTCACCCACGATTTGGTCGATGCCTTCACGCTGGCTGACCGGGTAATGATCATCGAAGGGGGAAAGTTAACCCAATTCGATGTACCTGACCGAATTAGGTCGCGTCCAGGATCTGAGTGGATCGCCGACTTGGTTGGGTGGAACTATTACGAAGGTATCGGCGAGGGGTCAGTCGTTACCCTCCCGCATGGAACCACAATCTTCACCGCCCAAGACGACCTAGATGGGCCAACCTCTATTTCGATCAACCCAGCCTCGGTGTCGATATTTAAGTCCCAACCTTCGGGTAGCCCTCGAAATACTTGGCTGAGCAGCATCCAAAACATAGAAATACTTGGCGGAAGAGCACGTGTCTCCCTCGTTGGTGAAATCGACATTTGTGCCGATATAACGACTGTCGCAGCTAACGAACTGCGTCAATCAATCTCCAGTGAAGTTTGGGTCTCAGTAAAGGCGACCGAAGTGGACACTCAGAGGTAGTGGCCTCAGGTACTTAACTTCCGATTCCGGAGTGTCAACCCAACGCAACCTAGCTACGGTCGAAGGTATGGAAATTTCAAACCTCTTCGATGTTTCTGGTCGAACAGCAATAGTCACAGGTGGCAGCCGTGGGATTGGCTACATGATTGCGGAAGGACTAGTCCGAAACGGCGCCAAGGTTTACATCACGTCCCGCAAAGTCGAAGAGTTAGATCAGGCCGCAGAGCAGCTCGGACACTTCGGTGACTGCGTAGCGCTGCCCTCAGACCTCAGCAATGAAGCAAGCATGCTGGGCTTCGTCGAGAGCTTCAGAGACAGGGAGGAGAGGCTTCACATTCTTGTCAATAACGCTGGAGCCGCGTGGGGTGCGCCGTTGGGCGAGTTTCCCGCAAGCGGATTCGACAAAGTGCTCGACGTCAATGTTAAAGCACCATTCATGCTCACCCAATCGCTTGTCCCTGAACTGCGGGCAACTGGCACCAGCGAGGACCCAGCGCGGGTTGTAATGATTGGTTCGATAGATGGCCTCCGTGTTCCATTTGGCGATAATTACTCATACTCGGCTTCAAAGGCCGGAGTCCACATGCTGGCTCGACATATGGCACACCACCTAGCTAGCGAGCACATAAACGTTAACGTGATAGCTCCTGGCCCGTTCGAATCCAAAATGATGAGTTACGTTTTGGATGACCCTAAGCGTCGCGCTGGAGTGGTGGCATCGACACCTCTCGGGCGTATTGGAACCCCCGAGGACATCGTTGGAGCAACAATCTTTCTCTCCAGCAGAGCGGGCGCGTGGCTGACCGGCGTAACACTTCCCGTTGACGGCGGCATTTCGACGCATGGCTGAGTTCATCGACTGAACATTTTATTTCAATAAGCTTCGGGGGTTCCGACCTACGACACTCGGCATCAGCAATACCGCTGACGCAAAGCAGGGTTGCGTTTGAGACGATGGCCACGAAGATCACGGTCCCAGATTCAGAGAAATCGCGATGACGTTAAACCCGCAGGTCCCAGGCCCCTTTTCGTCGCGAGGAAGCATTAGCGCTGAATTGTTGTCCAGCCCTTACGATCGTGGTCGTTGAATAGGGCTGAGTACCTATCTTTGAGACCGGCGTCTACGCGTCGAGCGACTTTTCCGAGATCCTTAGTGGCCTCTCGCCAAGCCTGAATCAGAAGATCTTCGCCATCGTAGTCAAAAAGGTCGGAGAGAGAACGCTCAGCAGCGCCACCTCTCTCAAGAGGATTTTCCGCTAGGTGTCGAGCGGTGACGCTGAGGCCTTCAATTGGATCAACAACATCCCGGTATCCAAGTTCAAACATTGCCTTTTCACAAGACGTGACGCGATGGTGTGGCGTCCCCCGGAGAGTGAATCGTTGGGCAAGCGTTGCATACTCCCATGGCATATTGATCACCTCGAAGGAGTGGTCAAGTGATGCAGAAATTATGTCCACCCACTGAAGAAGTGTGGGTGTCCATTCATCCGACGCGTTATATGCCTGACCGGCGGCTCGTTCCGAGTTGTCGACAATCGTCAGCAACATCTCGGCAGCGTTGATCGCATACGCCCGAGATTGAAGGCTCATTCCCCCGTCGGGAAGAATTAGTTGCTCCCGACCATCTAAAATGCGGCGGACGATTGACCATTCAGTGCAGGCAACCTGACCGGGGCCATAGATCCACGGGTATCGGATATGAGACGCGCTGGGGTGCAGCTCAAAAACTGCGGCCTCGGTGATGGCAATGTTGGCAACCTTACGATTTACGGCGAAATCTTTGTTTTCGTTTATAACGAGGCGCGCCGTTTCCCGAGTTGGAACCCTCATTCCCGGCGGCCAGAGGGCGTCGGCGTCGCCCCATCCAGAATATGCGGGAACGCCGCCTACGCTCACAAGTTTACCCGCCTTGCCCACCAACAAATTCGCCAGTTCTCTAAGGCGTCCGTACATCACAATTGCGAGGTCAAAGGTCCGGCTACCAAGGGCTTGTGAAGTCTTTTCGCTATCAAAGGGATCCGTGTGAATGTGTTCAACTTGAGCTGGAATCTCGGGTGACTCGTGTGCGCCGGTGTGAAGAATAGATACCTCAAACCCACGGTCTAATAATCCATTGACTACATGCGGGCCAGTCGGTCCCGTACCTCCAACCACTAAAGCCTTCACCATTCATGACCCTTCGTCGACGGTTTCTTAATAATAGGTGCAGCCGCACGATGAACGCTGCGAGGCGGAGGAGGCCGAATTTAAGCTGGATCAAGACAAAGCCGTTGACTGTTTCATAATTCCCTTAAATCCTTCACAAGACTGCGTTAACGCAGCCGAAACCGTCTACGATCGGCCTCATGTCAGCTGAAGGTTCGACTCTTAAAAAGGGTGCTCGCATAGTTCTCATCGTTGACCTCCCGGGCGTTGCGGCTGGGACGCCAGGGAAGGTTGGCCGCTCGATCGGAGTTAAATCGACGCGATATCGAGTCAAGTTCGAGAACGGAGTTGAAGCCCTCTCTGTTGCGGAAGGAAAATTAGTCTCTCCAGCGGCGTGGGAATACATCAAAGATAATCAAATGGCCTCACACAATGAGCAGCCAGGGCCAAGCGTCGCAGCTGCAGTTCCCATTAGTGCCGCCAGCGCTCCCAGCACTGCTCCAACGCAACCGCCCGCTGTAAGCCCTCAACCTGCACCCGCTGCGAAGCCCGAGCCAGCGGCGCCACCTCCTCCTCAGCCCTCCACCGGAAGCTCCCAAGCGACGACCTCCTCCGGTGCCGATGATCCGCGCCTAGCCGAGTTCTTTGCTAAATCTCGAGCTGCGAAAAAGGCGTTGGGAATTGACGTCGATGCTGAACCCGTAGCAACCCCCCCAGTGCCCGCCGAGGAACCTACGGTGGAGCCGGAGCAGGCTCCTGAACCAACGGCGGCTAGCGATGACAGCCCACCAGAGTCAGCCACAGCCCAGGAACCTGAGGCCGCTGTCAGTCCAGAGCCACCAGCTAGCGAGACAGAGGTCGAAGCACCCATAGAGCTCCCAGATGGGTACTACCCGCCGAACAACCGGGTCGCCGATTTACTCTCCTCTTTTCGAGGCAATTGAAACTAGGGCGTCTCGTACTCAAGCGGGGCCGGGTCAACAAAGCGAGTCAAGACGTTTCGTGTGATCTGAGCTACATCGTTGTCATATCCATCCCGAGCTAAGGCCCCAAACCAAGAGATTGACCCGACGCTGAAGACTGCACCCCCGTTCGGTGTTTCATAAAACACAATGTCAGAGCGAACAAACGGGTCGGGATCGGGGAAAGCTACCGTACCTTCAAACTCTTCTTTAGTCCGCAGCATGTCGGGAGCAAACTCTGTCGCAGATGCAACTATGACTGCGTGTTCCGGTGATCCCAAGCGGACGTCATACCTGTCAATTTCCTGACCGGCAGCACCACCTCCGAGCCCTGATGTCCCAATTTCATCATGCTCGACACCATCAAGGATCCAACTGGCCCGAGATTCAAGTACCTCTGGGTCCCTGACATAGAAACTAGCCTTCTCAAAGCCTTGGGCACTAAAACCGATACCCACAAGCTGATTTGGAGAACGTCCGTTACGACGCCATAACCCGCCGTACTCGGAACCCCAGGCGTGGTAATTCTCACCATCTCGTGTCTGCCAATTACGGACACCATCCTCGGCTCGTCGCAATTCGATAGCGCCCGGCCAAGCGTCACTAAACGCAACCCTCCAGTAGAATCCATTACCCCCGAGATACATGAGACGGCCGCCATTACGTTGCCACTCCTCGAGCGCATCAAGCATTTCAGTCGACCAGTACTCCGGATGTGAACCCGTTACCAGGACACGGTAATTCGAGATCGCATCAACCCCCTCGAAATGCAAATCTTCGTCCGTCACAACATCATGGCCCACGTCGGTGTGCGTCAAGAATGCGTCAATGTCTGTATCAGGAGTAAAGTTCCAACCATCCGCTCCCGGACGAACCTGAAGGACGGGCCTTCGTCTGGAGCTGAACATCACGCCACTCCCGTCAGGATGCTTCTCATAATGGCTGAGGCCCAGCTCAGGATGGTCAACTAGATATTGATGCTCCGGTCTCAGCTTCGAGCGAGCATTCATGAAGTCTGCGCCGTTGATCAACATTCGGTGATTCGCGTAAGCCATGTAGGTGCACGTAGGCATCAGCAGCGCAACATCTGAATGCACACCACCTTTGACGGGACGAACAAAGAAGGGAACTCGGTCGACTTCCTCGCTAGTGGTGAAGCGCAAACAATAAATTCCGCTTTCTAGATCCTTGGGCAGCGAAATAGCAGCGCTAACGTGCCACCCTGCGTCGTATAAGTCGTCGTGATGAAAGTGGACAGCGTTCCACTCGTTAGGCGCATCCGTCCAACGCTGATGTGAACCTGTCCACCCAGGTCCGGGCACAGCGCGGGTTGGAAGCTGAAATAGCTGAAGGTCGCCGTGATCTTTCCCAGAGGGGATTGAATTGCCCGCCATGTCGTCTTCCAAGGACCAGGAGTACTCCGAGACCCCGAGAGAAACAAACGGCTCTGCTATTCGACCATCCCAACGACTTTCGTTTGTGCCTGCACCGAAGTACACCGAAGGATTCTCCAGCAAAAGCGCTGGTATCTGGAATTGTGTCGTGGTCTCGCCCGCCTGCACCAAGTCGCGACCCGGTGATCTAGTTTCTGGACTTTCTACCGTCGCTGTGCCTATCCCTTTATCTAGCTGCAGTGTTAGATCTAGCCGGTACCAACGATGCCGCTCGAGCAAAATGTCGCGCAGTTGGACTCGAACGCCCCCTAACTCCAAAACCAATAGCGACTTTTGAACCCTAATTTCAATATTGTCGGTAGCCGACTCCACCCAACAAATGGGGCCGTCCCTGGTTAGTAGTGTCGGTTGAAACCAGAAGCCGATCCTGAACATTTCCTCTGAAACTCCGCGGAGAGCCGCATGAGCATATGAACCAGGAATAACGGCCTGCTCATCTAAGGTGATCGGTATCGCCTCGAGATCAGAAACAATGCATTCAGAAAAGCCGGGGCCGCTTCTGGTGGGGTCACCACACTCAAGCCTTACAACCTCAAGAACTCCTGCTGTTTTCTTATGACTTGAGGCTCGCCACTCAACGTCATCGCCTGCACGAAAAGTCCACGGATCACAATAGGCGGTTACCGATTTACCTTGATACTGGGTTTCATTGTCGGACATTTGATGTAACTCGAAAAGTTGATTCAGTATTTCTTTGGTCACCGTTTTCGATTGGCTTGCCAATCTTCATAGGTCTCAATGGGCATATCATCCTCGCGCCAACCACCGAAACCGGTCTCAATATGACTGATTCGCTCCATCCCCATGTCTTTCAGGGTTTTTGCGGAGAGCGCTGACCGCATTCCACCGGCGCAGCAAAGAACGAACTCTCTGTCTTCGCTGAATATCTCTTTCGTATACGGGGAGTCTGGCGACACCCAGAATTCCAGCATTCCACGAGGCGCGTGCATCGCACCCGGTATTGCTCCGTCCCGCTGCATTTCGCGAACGTCGCGGATATCGACGATCAACGCACCTTCGTCCTTTGCGCGTCTAGCGGCTTCCGTCGGGGAAATATTGTCGATTTGCTCCTTTGCCGCAGCAACCATCTTTTTTACCGACTCAATAGCCATCTTGACCCTTCTTAGGATTTATTTAGTGCCCAAACAATGGACTTAGGTCATCATTGCTCATTACACAACGACTGTCATCTCGAATCTCTATCTGGTGCTGCTATCAAAGCACCAGACTCTTCAAGAAGCACAATTCTGTCAGCCGAGACTCCCAGCAACTCTTCGAGGACCTCAGCGTTATGCTCGCCCCGAGTAGGGGGCCCTGGCTCAGCCTCGCTGGGCTCGAGACTGCTGAAACGCATCGGCAAGCCAGTCACTAAGAGTTCGCCGAAGGTTGGATCCAATGTAGTCCGAACCATCCCCCCTTCTAGAAAATGGGGGTGTTCCATCGCCTGCTCCGGACTCAATACCGGCGCAGCGGGAATTCGCCAACTTTCCAGAAACTCAAGTGCCGCCGCGTCAGAGTCGAAGGTCTGAAGCCACGTTTCAACAAATGCCAAAAGAGTTTGCGCATTCTCGACCCGAGCATCAGAGCTTGAATAGCGTTCATCATCAGCTAGCTCGGGAACACCCATTGCCTCACAGAGGCGCGGCCACTGTGGCGCCAACACCTGAAGGACGATCCATCCCTCGGGCCCTTTGTACGTTCCCGAAGGCACCACAATGCTGAATTGACGTCCCGAGCGTTCCTGACTCCAGGATCCCCTTGTCGCACTATGACCTTGAACTGCTATCGAGTGCATCGCAAACAGAGGGTCCACCAGATTCACTTCTATTGCCTGACCCTCACCCGTACGTTCGCGATGAAACAACGCATGACCGATGGCACCGAACAGCGTCAACCCAGCTGCGCAATCGGCGATGGGTGATCCGGTGAATTGAGGTGGACCATCAGGGTCACCAGTTAAGTGCATCATTCCCGAGAGAGCTTGCCCCATCAGATCAAACCCCTGAAGATGAGAGAGTGGGCCTGATTTACCAAAGGCTGATATCGATGCCCCAATAAGCTCAGGCTTTGACCGGCTCAGCTGTCTCCACCCAAGGCCTCGGCGATCCATCACGCCAGGGCCGAAATTTTCAACGATCACATCACATTTCAAGGCGAGCTCTCGCGCTAGTTCGCAGCCAGCTTCGTTGCCGAGGTCTATGCAGATTGATCGCTTTCCTCGATTTTGTTGGGTGTAGTACGAGGATGTTTCCCCAGAGACAAATGGAAGGGTCCGACTCGGATCACCCGAAGGGCCATACTCAACCTTTATAACGTCAGCTCCAAGCTCTGCCAACATTCGCGTAGCGCTTGGCCCCGATAGATACTGTGTAAAGTCGAGGATTCGGACATTTTCTAAGAGCATCCGACGACATTAGGCGGAATTCAATTCTGGATCCGAACCATTCGCCTTCAAGCTCTTTCGGTGCCAGAATTATCGAGCGTGGTACAGCCGCAACCTTTTACTATCGGCATTGATACGGGTGGAACCTTTACAGACGCGCTCATTTACTGTCCAACAACGGACACGATAGTTAACAAGGTGAAAGTCCCAACTAATCACGGTCAACTGGACACGTCGATCCATGCTGCGCTTGGTCAGCTTCTCATAGACGGCAACATCTTGGCCTCAGATATCGCTTGCGTATCGGTTTCAACGACATTGGCAACTAATGCTTTGGTTGAAGGAGCTGGTCGGCCGGCTGCCCTGGTCGCTATCGGACTGGGCGACACGGTTATGGATCGCGGCGCCCTCCCCGGGTTACTGGAAAACAACCCACATGTCAGGCTGCAGGGTGGTCATTCTTCTCATGGCGATGAACTCGATCCCTTAGATACCTCACCTCTAACCTCTTTTCTATCGGAGGTCGATCAGTCAGTAGAAGGTTTCGCAATTGTCGGTGCATTTAGCGTACGTAACCCATCTCATGAACTGGAAGTAGCCAACCTAATAAGGCACTTTACCGAGATGCCCGTGACCCTTAGCTGCGATCTGTCAGCCCAGCTAAACGCTCCTAAGCGTGCTGTGACGGCGCTACTAAACGCCCGCTTGGTCCCGCTGATAACGAGACTATTAGAGGGCGTCAAGCGCAGCACCGAGCAATACGGAATCTCTGCCCCCCTAATGATCATGCGTGGAGATGGTTCGCTCGTATCTTCGGACTTCGTAGCCTCAAAGCCGATCGAGACAATCCTGTCCGGGCCAGCGGCGAGCGCCGTCGGGGCTGCAGCGTTGAGCTCTCTGCATAATGGTCTCGTAGTAGACATCGGCGGCACCACCACAGATGTTGCAGTAATCGCCCAAGGCAAGCCGGTCGCAGCTCAAGCCGGTGCTGTAGTGGGGGGCTACGAGACAATGGTGAATGCAATCAGAGTTCACACAGAAGGAATCGGCGGCGATAGCTATGTCGCTCCTCAGCCATTGAGCCGGTCGGGGTTCACGGTTGGGCCTCAGCGAGCAACACCCTTGGTCGTCCTTGCTGCGGCATGGCCAAATCTCACCGATCTATTAAAGAGCCAGCACCTTAGAGACAGGCCTAAAATCGGAGACGGGCAATTTCTTTATCTGCGACAAGGCCGACCGAGCCTCGAAGCGGCATCAACTGCTGAGGAGAAGATTCTTTCAGCCCTAGTCGCTAGTGAAGCGCCGGTCGAATACTCAAACTTGATCGAGACGTCCATAGAGCGCACCGCTACCAAACGCCTAATCTCTCAGGAACTAATTGACATCTCGTCCTTCACGCCGACTGATGCTCTTCATCTACTGGGGTTAGACCAAAGGTTTGCCTCCGAGCCCGCTCAACTCGGCGCTGCGTTACTCGCACGCCAACTTGACCACGTCGGTCTTCCTTTAGCAAGAGATGCAAGAGATTTTGCCGCCAAGACTATAACTCGGACTGTTAACAGAATTGCCCACACCGTGCTTTACGCAGCGGCCGACAATGACGGGTTCAAGAATGAGGCACTCACCACAATCTTGGACGCTATTGAGGAGTTAACCGTCAGCGGCCGAGCCGGAAACTTACTCAACTTACATGTTGCACCCTCAGCAAATATCGCAGTTGTCGGCGCCCCTGCATTAATCCTCAATAAAGAACTGGATGAAATACTCAAAGCCAGTTGCGATATTCCAGACACCTACGAGGTTGCTAACGCGTTTGGTGCCGC
>DKNM01000003.1:0-3846 GCA_002470695.1 Candidatus Neomicrothrix sp. UBA7388 | reverse complement strand
GGTTGCTAACGCGTTTGGTGCCGCAGTCGGGCGAGTCACCGTTTCAAGTGAAATCGTTGTGTCGGCACCGAGCCGCGGTAAATACTTAGTGCACGACGCAACTCCAAAGATTTTTTACGACCTCGAGGCAGCCAAAAGCTTCGCTGAGACACAAGCGGTCTCGACACTCCGTAGAGACATCACGCAGGCAGGTGCCGTCGACTTTGAAATCAGCAACGAATGGGACGTGCAAAACGTTTGGTTAGACGGGCGCTCGTTCTTCGTGGAGGCCGTGCTTCGCAGTGTCGCTTCGGGGTCACCCTTCTAACCCTTCCTGGGCAGCCCTGACAGCAGCGACTTTGCCAAGCTCTGCACATTGGGGGTCCAAGCCGAGGAGTCTCTGTATATCGGGCGCTTCAAACCGAAAGTTGCTCGCTGAACGGAATGCCTGATCCAAGGTTCTGGAGATGGATAAAAGCCTTCTGTCTTTGTACATCTCCCCTACGCATTGAAGCCCGAAAGGTAATCCATTACTGTCTGCGCCGCCCGGTATAGCCGTAACAGGGTGCCCGACGACCGTCAGAGAACTAGTGAGGCCAAGCCAGGCCATATAATTTTCGACCGAGCGGCCGTCAATCTCAACTGGGTGCAGGTTCGACCAAGGGAAAGGCTGAACACTCACTCCTGGACATAACACAACATCCA
Source organism: Candidatus Neomicrothrix sp. UBA7388 (assembly GCA_002470695.1). Taxonomy (GTDB): domain Bacteria; phylum Actinomycetota; class Acidimicrobiia; order Acidimicrobiales; family Poriferisodalaceae; genus UBA7388. The sequence continues at coordinate 3,162 of DKNM01000003.1, read as the reverse complement.
CGTCATCGAAAACCGCTGCGAAGGAACGAAATAGGTCGACTTGTTGTCGTCTCGCTTTCGCTATCTCTAGGACCGTCGAATTCAGCGCTGTCTCATAACTTCGGAATACGTTCGGATTGAAAGTATCGTCGAAGGCGTCAATATCACGGTGATATTGCGTTGCGAAAATATCTGCACGTAAGTGCCAGTCTGCATCAACGGCACTCGTCAAGTCGATATCGATGGGACGAATTCGGGCACCTGCATCATCGAGAAAGTCGATGCGTTTTCGAAACTCGGAGCGCGTCTCCTCAGAAACGAGCAAACCACCAAAATCGGCCGTTACTCCAATCTCAAGCCCGGACAGGCCAAGGTGATCCAGTGCCACGAAATCATGCGCATCAAGGGGAAAGCTCATTGGGTCGAAGCGGCTCGAGTTGTCACGGGTCGCAATGACAGCAAGTAGGAGGGCGACGTCGTCGACATTTTTCGCCATTGGGCCTTGAAGACTGTAGTTCGTTTGAGTGATCGTACGTCCTTCATGAGGTACCACTCCTGGTGTCGCCCGATGGCCAATAACGCCACAAAACGACGCCGGGATTCGAAGGCTTCCACCGTGGTCAGAACCTGTAGCAAGTGGAGCCATCCCCGTAGCTACAGCTACCGCTGATCCGCCGGATGAGCCTCCGCACGTTAGATCAGGAGAGTAGGGATTGCCTGTTGCCCCAAAGAGACGGTTGATGGTGTTGGCGCCGATACTCATCTCCGGAATGTTGGTTTTACACAAAATGATTCCACCAGCGCTTCGAATTCGGGCCACTATCCCATCGTCGCGATTCGGCACATGATCTCGAAAGAAATCAGTCCCATAGGTAGTTGTTAATCCTTCAGTCGCCTGTAGATCTTTGATGGCTACTGGAAGCCCATGCAATAAACCTCTGGTATCACCAGACATGATTTGCTGCTCTGCGAATCGAGCGTCCTCCAACACCTTTTTCTCGTCGAGAGCGACCACGGCGTTGACTACTGGGTTTAAAGCGTTAATACGATCAATGCAAGATCTCACAACCTCGACTGGGGATAGTTCTTTCGAAGCAAATCCACTTAGGACCGCCCTAGCGCTCAAATCACAAGGTTCGCTCATGCTTCTGCCCGGATTACCTCAATGCCTTGAGGGTCGATTCGTTTGCCGTGAACTTCCATATTGTGACTATGACCAACATGGTGCAAGCTGAATGCAGATTGCAACGATGTATACATCCCCATGGCGTCGACAGACTGATTGACGCTTTGCTTTGCGAGCGTAAGACCAAACATCGGGCGCTTTGCTATGTGAGCCGCCATCTCCAAAGCGGCGTCTTCAAGCTTGGCGCGCGGAACCACCTTGTTGACCATTCCCCTTTGCAGCAATTCCTCAGCGTCCAACGAGCGACCAGTGAAGAGCATCTCTTTGGCAAGTCGCGCACCGGCTTCGAAGGGATGAGCGAAGTATTCAACTCCATTGACATTGAAGGCGACCACCGGGTCGCTGAAAGTCGTGTCCTCAGACGCAACAATGATATCCATTGGCCAAACCAGCATTAGACCACCAGCAATCACCTTGCCCTGCACCTGTGCAATTGTCGGTTTTGGAAGGTTGCGCCAACGCCAACACAGACCTAGGTACATTTCCGCCTCACGCGCCATATACCCCTCGGTGCCGGGTGCATCGAAGTGACATTGGGTTCCAACTCTCGGAAGGAGATCCATGTCTGGCGCCACCGCTGACAGGTCGTGCCCAGAAGAAAAGTGTTTTCCGTCCGCAGCAAGAATTATTACCCGCACCGTCTCGTCTCTCGCAGCTACGTCAAATGCCGCGTTAAGTTCCGACAGCATCAGATAGTCCTGCGCATTTGCCGCCTCGGGCCTTGCGAGAGTAATTCTTGCGACTCCCTCTGTCGGCTCCTCGTATCGGATTCTCTGGTAGCTCATCGCGCCTCCAAGCGTCAGATCTGAATGCTAGGACGCCTGATCTCCCGCAGGCGGTCATTATTCGCCAAGGCGGCAGCTGACCAATTACTATTGTGGATCGATACGCGCTTATCGGTGTTCAGACACATACGGAGCGGCCATGACTGATCGGAATCCATTAGACGTCTTAGTAATCGGCGCTGGCTTTGCCGGGCTCTACGCGATTTACCTCCTACGCGAAGCAGGTTTCTCAGTGCTCGCTGCCGAAAGAGGGTCAGACGTTGGCGGGACTTGGTATTGGAATCGGTACCCCGGAGCCCGTTGCGATGTTGAAAGTCTCCAATATTCATACTCTTTCGATGACGAATTACAGCAAGAATGGGAGTGGACCGAGCGTTACGCAGCGCAACCCGAAATTCTTAAGTATGCGGGTCATGTCGCTGATCGCTTCCAATTAAGACCCTTGATTCAGTTTGAAACAAATGTGGAATCAATGCGTTTCGATGAGAAGGACGAAATATGGCATGTCTTAACAAATGTAGGCACCTATAGGGCCCGATTCGTCATAGCAGCGACCGGTTGCCTATCGACGACAAATTTACCCGATTTCCTCGGATTGGATGAATTCGAAGGTGACACATACCACACAGGACGGTGGCCACACGAAGACGTCAACTTTTCCGGACAACGAGTGGGCATAATCGGGACCGGGTCGTCAGCGGTGCAGGCCATACCGGTGATAGCCAAGGAAGCTAAAGCTCTCACTATTTTTCAACGCACTCCCAATTACTCGATACCTGCCCACAATCAGCCCTTAGACGTCGAGAGCCAACAATACGCAAAGGACCATTACCCGGAGCTTCGCGAAGCGGCCCAGAAGGAAAGGTCGGGGATCCTGTCAATTTTCCCACCTAATGAGGACCTGGCACAGGAAGCCAACGATGAAGAATTTCGTTCTCGAATGGATGAACGTTGGGCGTACGGCGGCTTCGGGTTCTATAGGGCCTATGCCGATATTTTGATTGACCCAAACTCCAATGAGCGGGTTGCCGAGTACGTACGCTCGCACATAGCGGCAACTGTGACCGATCCGGCTACTGCAGCATTGCTATCCCCCGATAACACAATTGCCTGCAAGCGGCCATGTCTGGACACTCAGTACTACGAAACTTTCAACAAGGACCATGTCACCCTGGTAGATATCTCCACAACCGGCATCGAGCGAATTACGAG
>DKNM01000124.1 GCA_002470695.1 Candidatus Neomicrothrix sp. UBA7388 | reverse complement strand
TTTCTTGATGAATTCTTTGTTACACCAGATTTGCTGAGCGCTTGAGCTTGAAGTCGGCACTTGTATATGGAAGTATCTCGCTACTTGATTCGAAGCGAACTTTGTTTCCAAACCTTGGAGTAGAGCTTTTATGCCGTCATATTTAACACCCGGCGTATACATCGAAGAGGTGCCTTCCGGTGGGGCTACCTTGGCAGCTGGACTGACAGCGGTAGCAGCCTTCGTCGGCTTTACCGAGTCGTACCCAACCGACGACCCCTCAGACCCGCAAGGACTAAAGCCTCGGCTTGTAACCAGCTGGGCTCAATATGAAAGCCTCTACGGCGGATTTGTCGGCGGCGCAATGCTCCCTCACTCGGTCTACGGTTTCTTCAATAACGGTGGAGGAATGGCCTACATCGTTCGCGTACAGCACAGGGAACCGTCCCAAGAACCTGGCCACCTAGCTCTCCCGGCGGTCGACCGTGCCCTCGGTCAACCGATAGAAATTTCCAGCGTGGGCCCCGCAGACGGTCTAACGGTGCTCATTGATGGTGGATCGGAAGTTGACGAAGGCGAAATGCCGCTATTCAACCTCTTGGTGGAACGAGACGGCGAAGAAATTGAAACATACGCCGATGTTTCGCTGTCTGACGTCGAAAGCGTAGTAAACGGCGGTTCGCAAACCGTTCAAGTATCAGTCTCAATTGATACTTCGTCTCTCGAGGACCCAAGCTTGGCTCAAGTTAAGGCCGGAAGCTACGCCGTAACTCCCGCTGAGCCTCTCCCCGTAGAGGTTCGCCCTAAAGATTTCGTGGGAAGTGAATCCGACAGGGTTGGAATTAACGGACTAGTTATTGCTGACGAGGTCACGATGGTAATCGTCCCCGACCTCATAACGGCAGCGACCAAAGAAGATGGTTCTATCGATCTTGGAATGTGGAAAGCTGTCCAGACTGCTTTGATCACTCACTGTGAACTGCAAGCAAACCGTCTGGCAGTGCTGGATGCTCCTCCTGGAATGAACCCCCAGCAAATCAAAGAGTGGCGTTCTGATATTGCAATGTACGACTCTGCATTCGCAGCCTTCTACTACCCATGGATTAAAGTAGATAACCCGCTTACTTCAGGTCCAGCAGACGCCGAAATTATGGTTCCACCGTCCGGACACATAGCAGGCGTCTGGAGCCGCGTCGACGACACTCGCGGGGTTTGGAAAGCTCCAGCTAACGAGGTCGTGCGTGGTGCCCTTTCTACCGAGCTTGACATAACCAAAGGCGAACAATCGCTCCTCAATCCGATAGGCATCAATTGCATTCGCCCCTTTGGAACAAGAGGAATAAGGGTCTGGGGTGCGAGAACTTTGGCATCCGATACCGACTGGACATACGTCAATGTTCGACGCCTATTCAACATGATCGAGACCGCCATCATGGAAGGCACCCAGTTTGCTGTCTTCGAGCCCAACGACCAAAAACTATGGGCTGGCCTGAGCAGAACAATTAGTTCCTTCTTGCGCGGGTTGTGGCGTGACGGAGCACTTTTTGGAGCTACCGCCGACCAAGCGTTCTTTGTGAAGTGCGATGCTGAGACCAATCCCCCAGATTCGATCGATCAGGGGAAAGTTGTTGTAGAAGTTGGAATAGCTCCTGTGAAACCAGCGGAGTTTGTCATCTTCCGTATAAGTCAGTTCAAGCAAACAGCGTAGGTTGAAATAAAAGATTGATCGGAAAAGGTTTTTTCTATGTCAGACATACACGATATTGAATTTCTTGGAGCGCAATTTGCGCTGGAGCTCGAAAGCGTCGAAATGGCTCGGTTTACCGGTGTCTCGGGACTTGGATATGAAACAGCGGTGGTTGAGTACCAGGACAGCTTGATGGATGGAAAGTTAATCACCCGGAAACGTCCAGGAAGAACCACTTTCAATGACATTGTCCTAAAGCGCGGTTTGTCCCCCAACGCCGACCTAATCGAATGGCACCAAAAGGTCGTGGAAGGGTCCGTGGAAAGGACCAACGGATCGATTGTGATCTATGACACTGCTGGTATCGAGGTTGGTAGATGGAATTTTGAACGAGGCTGGCCTTCAGCGTGGAGTGCATCAGACCTTGACGCAGGCGCTGACGACGTAATGATCGAAGAGTTGACTATCTGTCACGAAGGACTCTTCAAAGCGTAGCCATGGCTTTGCGAACAGAATTCAGTTTCAACTTGCCCAAAGGGCTCATTGATGCCGACGGTGATCTCCACCAGCGTGGCGTAATGCGCATGGCTACTGCACGAGATGAGATTGAACCGCTTAGGGACCCTCGAGTTAAAGACTCAGAAGACCCCCTGGTAACGCTCATAATTTTGGCCAGAGTCGTGACTCAGCTCGGAGATTTAAGCGCAGTCTCCGTTAGAGATATCGAAAATTTGTTTGCGCTAGATCTTGCCTATTTGCAAGATCTTTACTCCGTTATCAATTTTGGCACTAACGAAGAAATAGCTGCTTTCCTGAGTGAGCCCTCCGGTCAAGAACCATTAACTGAAGAAAGTCAACCAGTTGACGCTTCTGATGGTGAAGCAAATGTTGAAGCTGCGACAGGTGCTTCCCGACGGCGAGGCGGCGCCATGATAGAAGAAGTGGCACCTTAAGTCCGTGGAACAGTACCCAACAGAACAGCTTTGGGACGAAATCGTCTATCTTGCGTATCACACGCATTGGAACCTTGATTCGTTGCTTGATTTGGAGCATCGCGACCGCCTCAAGATCCTCGAGTCTGTGGCCGAGTTAAACACCAGAGCTTTAGACGAAGCGCGAAGGCTGATGGTTTCCTAAGGCTATGGCTTAAGTGAAATGAGGTGCTGCTATGCCTATGAGTAAAGCGCAGATTCTAAGCACGGTCGCTAACACCGCATCGGCGTTATCGGGAACCCAGCACTTTTATGACGCCGGACCATCAACCTCCTCCTTCACTGTCATCATTGATAATCCTCCACTAGCACTGGCTACGTTCCAGGAAGTGTCCGGACTTTCGGTAGAAATCGAAGTCGAAGAGTTTGCGGAAGGGGGAGAGAACACCTTTCTGCACCAAGTGCCGGTGCGCAGCAAGTTCCCGAATTTGGTGCTTAAACGCGGCATGTCTCAAGATGACTACTTATATAACTGGATTCAAGAAGCAGGTAATTGGCACTTGGATGGTCCAGAGGAAATGAATAGACGGGAAGTAACACTGGTGCTTTGGGGAAGTTTGCCTGAGCCAGCGGTATCAATGGCTAGAACAGCTGGCCTTCCGGTCCGCAATCCATTACGGGCATGGACTTTTGTTGACGCTTTCCCCGTTAAGTGGACTGCGCCGAACTTCTCGCTCAGCGGTGATGAGTTCCCGATCGAAGAACTTGAACTTGCGCATAGCGGATTTTCAAGAACCTTCCCTGACACGATTGTAAATTTCGCCTCTAAAAAACTAGGCTTCTGAAGGCATCCGTGTCGATCGAAGATGAGTCTCTGAACCAATCGGAAGTTTCGATATCGGTCCCCAGAGCGGTGCGTAACTTAAGCCATTTACGTCGCAGCCCGCGCTCGATTGGTCACCTTGCCTCTGTTGCCCAAAAAATAGCTCGCAGCGCAGCTCGGAGTCTGTCCGACCGAGTTGACGGGACTCAAGATTTGCCCGTCAGGTTGGATTCTCGTCTTAGAGCGGTCGCTGAATATTCAGATTCCAAGGCCTCAGCATTTTCTGACCGAGACATTCTCGCTTTACGACGAAGCTGGCAGCCGAAAAGTTCTGCCGTTCCGGTGGCCCCGCCATCGCTGCCTTTGGCGCTGAATTACCGAGGCAGAGGCCCGTCGGGAGACCAGACTGCGCCCTCGGCGATTGCCCGAAATCTCGAGCGAACTGTTGTAGCCGTGCCACCGAATCCGGCAACTAACCCGACTTTAAGTGCAGTTCGCCAATCTGGGGCTCGGCAACGTTCCTCTCGCAGCAATCGAAGAACCTCGCGAGCGTCCGCCCCGAGAGGCGAACCTTCTCGAGGTGGCACCAGCGCTAATTTGACGGAAGGTCCCACCGCCGACTCTGGGCGGAATGAACTCGGTGGGATCGAAACAGGAAATATCCCTGGTTCGTCACCGAGATCTATTCTTCAGCCGCTTAAGCGATCCTCGCGCTGGTCGTCCGCTTATCGGTATGGGCGTGGTTTGTTGGGTGGGGTG
>DKNM01000140.1:702-9324 GCA_002470695.1 Candidatus Neomicrothrix sp. UBA7388 | reverse complement strand
GTCTTATTCGTCCAGCTATCGCGTACTTGGGCAAGATCCGAGTCAGCTAAATTCACGTAGCCGGCATCAACGACATACTTCTGGCCCTCGTCGCTGAGCATGAACTCAATGAAGCCCTTAACAGCTGGGTCGTCTGCTTGGGCGACGTCTACGTAGGTGTAAAGGAAGCGAGCGATGGGGAATGAGGCATCAGCAATCGTTGCGGGGGACGGAGCCACGCAACCGTCGCCTCCGTCAACTTCAAGCAGCTTTACTTCGTCTCTCGCTTCGTCTGCGAAAGCGAAACCTACCCAACCAAGGCTGTACTTGTTGCCTGCTATCCCATCAATAATTACGTTGTCATTCGCAGAAGCGTTGTAGTCGGGGCGAACGGCATAATTGGCGTCTGCTTCACCCGCCTCGGCACGTTCTTCCCAAACGTCTTCTAATGCAATTTCAATGAAACTGTCGAAGGTTCCTGATTCTTCACCTGGGGCAAAGATCTCGAGGTCAGCTTCTGGGAATGGTCCCGTTCCGCCAATCTCTGCATTGAGACTATTCGCGTCAGACCACTTACTAAAGCCGGTCGCTTCAACACCAACAAGACTGTAAAGATCAGCGAAATTTAAACACTCGATAGCATCATTCTCGACTGAAGTGATGGCGGAGATGCCGTCGATACCGACACGAAACTCAATGAAATCGATCCCTTTTTCTTGCAAGCAATCAATTTCTTTGTCCTTGATCTGGCGTGAACTGTTCCAAATTGGAACTTCTCCAGCGCACGCAGCCTTGTGCCCGTCACCGGAACCAGGTCCTGAGACTGAGAAAGCAACATCGGGATGTAATTCAGAGAAAGCTTCAGCCAGCAAATTAGTGACAGGCTCAACTGTCGAAGAGCCCGTGATCATCAACGAGCCACTCAGGCCACCGTCAGGATCAGAGCTTGACTCCGCAGAGCTACTTGCTGATGAGGAAGGGGCATCTGAATCGTCACCACAAGATGCAGCGAGCATTCCAAAGGCGGCGAACAGAGCCACCACAAGAAGCCTCGTACTGCGAGGGAGAAGGTTAGTAAGTTTCATGCTCGGCAAACTAAACGCGGACTATGACGAAATCGCTTAGAACTCGTGAATTGGCATCATCTATTCAGTAAACGAATGGTTAACAACCTCGTTATAGATAGTTGTGAGGCTCACACAATCCCAGGAGCGAGTTGCAAAAGCTCTGTTGTTATCTCTGCGATACCAGCTTTGAAAAGCTAGCCGACTTCGTCTTCTTCAGGGACACCTAAGTCCCATTCGAGGTGCAGGTTTTCTCGTTCAGCATCACGGTTCACGCGTTCTCTATTGCGGCGGAACTGAGGATCGTGGGGAGGCAGAAGCTGCAACCGGGCAACCGTACGGCGTCTGAACTCGTCAACAACGGATTGTTCACCAAAGAGGCCTTGGATATCCCAGTGGGGAGATACCGGACCCAGATAAACGACTCTTACCCCAGTTTCTGGGGGTGGAAGTTCTTCTTCGGTTTCGAAGTCCATCGCCTTAGCTCCTTCGCCTTAGACCCAGACACTGTACCGGTGAAGGCACTAGGAACCATTGGTTTGAGCAATCCGTCTAGTAGTTCCAAGTAACTGATTTATAAGAGTTCAATAAGAATTAAATTTTTTGGAACCTTTTACTGCCCTGGGGCGTCATAGTCGTAGTAACCCGCGAGGATCATATTTCGCATTCAGCTACGGAGCTTCAAGATGAGCCATATTTCAACCGACACCCGTTGGATGAGCGAGGGCAATTGCGCCGAAAAGGATCCCGCTATTTTTTTCCCAAGTGATGGGGTTGGCGTCGAGAAAGCCAAGAGAATCTGTAACGGGTGTGGATTCCAAAATCAATGTCTTGAATATGCCCTGATTAACCGGGTTGAGCACGGAGTGTGGGGAGGCGCATCAGAGCGTCAGCGAAGGCGGATTCTGAAAGCGCGACGACAATTAGCTTTAACAGAGACCAGCGTCAAAGTTTCCTAACAACTGGTAGGGACTATTCGTCGTCCTTTGAACTCTCAGAACGACTTGGATCTTTCTCACTCAGCCCGTCTTTAAATTCTTTTTGAGCCTGACCAAGAGAGCGCGCCAGCTTTGGAAGCTTTGCTCCTCCGAAAAGCACGAGAACAATTATCAGGATAATGATGAGTTCTGACCCGCCCAAGTTCACGTAGGAAAGGCTACCAGCGATGCCGGTTTAGAACAGAAGAAGAAACTTCAGTTAGCTCACTCGCTCCGCAGCAGCTCGTCTCGCAAGGGCTCGCTGGCGTCGCAAACGACGGCGCTCTCGCTCACTCATGCCACCCCAAATACCGAACTTCTCGCCATGGCTCAGCGCGTATTCCAAACAGTCTTCTCGCACGACGCAGCCTCGACATACCTCTTTCGCTTCTTTGGTGCTCGCCCCACGTTCGGGGAAAAATAAGTCTGGATCAACTCCGAGACAATTGGCATAATCCCACCAACTACTCTCGTCTGCTTGCCCACCACCATCATCAACAAACGCCATCTGAAGCCGCCCTAGTTTTCGCCCGAATGAGTTGGCACGTCGATATAACGTCGACGTAATTACACGCGTGTTATTGAACACCTGTTTAGCTAAAGAATCAAGAAAAATTTTAAGTTTCCATACGGTTTTTTGTACACAGGATTCTTGCTTTTCAATAAACAAGCAATCTGTCGTATCAAGAGATTCAAGATTCTGCTTTTCAATTCGGTCACGCGCAGGGCAGACTGGCGGAGGAGGTGTCTGAGCGCCTGGTGGGCTCCCCCGCCTTCAAAGCGGGCGGGACGGGCGATCCCCGTCCGGCGGGTTCGATTCCCGTCCACCTCCGCCAATTTTATCTACAGCAATTTCTCACAATTAAAAATAGAAACGAGAGGAACCACGTGAAAAAGCTACTGCTAGCAATCGTCGTTGGAGCCTTAGTGGCGATCGCTGCTAGGAAACTGTCCGAAAGCTAAGAAAAGTTTTCTGACAAGAGTTGTCGGAAATACTTATCAGACGCCCAGTAGGTCTCTCGCGCCCGTATCACTGCTGGGGTGACGCAACTTCGACATCGCTCTGGCTTCAATCTGCCGAATTCGCTCACGAGTGAGATTGAAGTGCTCACCAACCTCTTCCAAAGTTCGCGGTTCACCCCTATCGAGCCCAAACCTGAGTTTGAGGATTTCTCTTTCTCGCTCGTCAAGAGGGCCTAACAGTTTTGTGATTTCATCGGGGAGTCGCGCCACTGCCGCAGCCTCTTCAGGGTCTTCGGCATTTCGGTCTTCAACGACATCGCCTAACTCAGCATCGCCGTCTTCTCTCAACGGCTCCGAGAGTGAAAGCGGCTCTGCCGCAAATCGGAGAGCTTCAGAAACTTTGTCCTCGGGCATGTCTACTTCTACCGAAAGCTCTGCGAGAGTCGCAGGACGACCGAATTTGAGCTCGAGTCGAGAACGAGCTTTTTGAAGTCTCGCTAGAGTGTCGCCTGCGTGGACTGGCAACCTGATCGTCCGCCCGGTATTAGCAATACCGCGGGTAATAGCTTGACGTATCCACCAAGTTGCGTAGGTGGAGAACTTGAAACCTTTGCGCCAGTCGAATTTTTCGACAGCGTGCATCAGCCCAAGATTTCCTTCCTGTATTAAGTCAAGGAGGGGGAGGCCTGAGGCTTGGTATTTCTTAGCAATAGACACCACAAGACGCAGATTGGACTGAACGAATGTCCTCTCGGCCCTTTCGCCTTTTCGGTCGGCGCGCCTGAGTTCGCGCTTCTTTGTCGAACTGATCTCCGTGCCGTCAGGCATTTGTTCCGCTTCAAGAATGACTCGAGCTTCAGTACCAGCTTCTATTTCTTGAGCTAAGCGGACTTCGTCATCTTTGGTCAAGAGCGGGTACTGTCCAATATCGGTCAGATATAAACGGACTAGATCTTCTTCGTCTCGTTCAACCCGATTCTTGGCCACCGCCGACCTTCTTTCCCCTGACCGACCGGCCCGATCACAAAGTGATACGTTCCGCCGGTACGCTCGTGACGTTACTGACACGACTATTTCCCAGACTCTGAATTACGAGCCTAATCGCTTGCCTGGAAACTACCGGCTGGAATCGCGATTTCCGACCCCCTATGGAAGCAGAAAATGACGGACCCAGTTGAGCTACCAGACGACGACCTCGAAATCGCTCTCCTGCATCTCATTTTCAATGCCGCGAACGCTAGCGAACTCACGCCAGTATTGGCGAAGTATGTGGTGATGACTCGCAACGAGGAAGCCTGCCGGAATGTTGATTTATGCGTATCCTTCACCGACCCTAACCAATTCGTGATTATCGAAAAGTGGGATTCTGAGGATGCTGCACGTGCACATTTCGACTCCCCTGTTATGGTCGAAATGGCTGAAGCGTGCTCAGGGCTGCTCGTTGGGCGCCCTGAAATCGATTTGTTGCAAGGGTTAAGTGCCCACGATTTGAATTGAGGGGTCAACGTGACGAAGCGAGCTTTAGTTTGCGGTGCAGGGGGCTTTATCGGAAGTCACTTGGTTAGACGTTTGACCCACGAGGGATACTGGGTTCGAGGGATCGACGTCAAACAGCCCGGGTGGGGCACCACTGAGGCAGACGAATTCGTAATTGCTGACTTGAGGGACCCACAAAAAGCTGCGGAGGCTTTAACGGGCGGATTTGACGAGGTCTACCAGCTCGCCGCGGACATGGGAGGCATGGGATTCATCCACTCCGCTGAAACTCAAATAATGCACAACAGCATGTTGATCAACGTAAATGTTGCCGAGGCCGCAGCTCGAGCGGAAGTAGCGAGATATTTTCTCGCCAGTTCGGTCTGTGTTTACCGAGATATGCAATTAGGAGAGGGAGAGTTATCGGAACGCGACGCCTACCCGGCTATGCCTGACAACGAATACGGGTGGGAAAAGTTATACGCAGAACGAGCCGTCGCTTCTTACGCTCGCGAAGGACACTTCCAAGCACGCATCGCACGATTTCAAAATTGCTATGGACCGGAAGGGACGTGGACCGGGGGCAGAGAAAAGGCACCAGCAGCGCTATGCCGCAAGGTAGCCGAGTCATCCGATGGAACAATCGAAGTTTGGGGTGATGGATCTGCGGTCCGCAGCTTCATTTATGTAGATGACCTAGTCACCGCCGTTCTTTGCTTAATGAGGAGCGATATCGATGAGCCAACCAATATCGGGACACGCGAGTACGTCTCAATCAAGAAGCTGGTTGAGCTCGTCGCCAGCGCCGCGGACAAATCCATTACGCCGGTTTGGGTTCCGGGTCCGGTAGGCGTTCAAAACAGGAACTTTTCTAACGACAGGATCGAGACAACCGGGTTTCAGCCAACTGTGAGTCTGAGTGAGGGCATCTCAAGAACTTACCCCTGGATTGAACGTCAGGTCAGAGGTGGGTAACAACTACCCATCTTTAATCCGCCTTTATCCAGCGCGGCACTCGCTTGAGATCCGCTCAATTTCTGGCCAGTTGAGCTCACTTGAGTCCCAGAGGAGATCAAAAGCCTCATCAGCAACGTCTGTAAAGCCGTGGCGATTGCGAAATTGGTATAACCGGCGCTTACGTTGACCGCCTATGCCGAGCCGTTCGAGACGGCCAACACAATGAGCGTCCCATGCAGCAAATTGGCTGAGACTTAACTCATCGTCGGCTGGCGCATCATCAAATCGGCCTGACCGTCGGTCAAGAATCCGAATGAGAAGCCGCCCAATTGTGTCGCGAGTTCGCTGTTTACCGAAGTGCCGTGGACGTTGCGTGTTTTCAAGCGCTCCGCCATCCACCCACAATTCAACAGGGTCATAAGCAGTTATCTTGCTTCGCCCTAAGGGCGAAGCCTCATCTATTTCCAAAACAATTGGTTCGCTAAAGCCAAGCCGCTCGGCAACCTCTCCTACGACTTCGCCAATCACGGCTGAGTCGTAAAAGACCATCTCGAATGACTTGGGCGTCACCGAGATCTCGCTCATCAGCTGGGTGCCTCGACTCGGGCTTCTCTAGACATGTCAGCAATTTCGTCAATTTCATCGTCTGAAAAGCCAGCCAGTTCCCGAAAGCGCCTAGTCAGCTGGATAGGACTGTCGTCATCTTCGCCTCGGAAGCCATTAAACGAGAACAGTCGGTCGACTATCTTTTGGAATTCCAAGGCCTTGTCTAACCGCTCTTTGTCGTTTGCCGTTAAGCGACGTAGCCAGTCAGAGCCCATCTTTACGTGGGTTACCTCATCGGCAAGCATCCAGTCTTCGCAAAACTCCAAAACGGGATCGCCAGCTAGGTTGCCGAATTCCTTCATGGTGTTAAAAACATCTATAGCTAAGCCCTCAAGAGCTCTATTTACACCGGTAAGTCGAAGAACGGGGTCAGGGTTGCACGCTGCTTCGTAAAGGAGACCATTTTCAGCAAACTCACCAAGTTCGGTTCCCATATGTTCTGCTAACGACACCGAGATTTCGCAATGGCGAGCTTCATCCCAGCACTGACGCGCCATATCGAGTTTCAAAGCCAACGGAACTTCTTCATCTAATTCAAAATCCCAGCAAGTTCGACCCGCTCCTTCAAGAGCTTGGATTTCGCCGACAAAGATGCCGTGCATGAGTGCACGAGCACGGTCCGGGCCGTTGGCTAGTTCAGGCGTCAATTTAGCTAATCGATCGCCGCTACTACCGCCGGCAACTCTCGCACCTCTGGGGTCACCTAATCGTTGCTCGTTTGTTTGACGAATGAACCGGGCATCGCGTGCCAACTCTTCAGCCGGAAAAATTTTTCGCATTAATTATCCTCCATTGCTTCGACGTAGGGATCGCCAATCGATCCTGGGCCTGCAATGCCACCTGCAGCCAGCATAAGCTTCTCAAGCTTCGCTTGGTGAGTCATTGCCCTATCAACTTCCTCATCCGACTCAAGCATTGATTGAATGAGCATCTCGCCCTCCCGCCAATCGTTGAACTCGTCCTGAAGAATGAAATCGAGAATTCGCACTGTAGGCATATCGGTAATTTCCGAGGTCGCATTCCGGTGATAGGTATATGCGGCAATCGTGTGCGGGATGAGTACCCGATAAACGCCAACGAGCTTTTCGATGGTCATGTGCGCATCCTCCGGCGCAGTCATTGCCTCAACAAAAGTCGCTATTTCGTCATTAGCGGGAACTGTAAGACGTTCTGTCTTCATCTCACGCAGCTCGGGAAGGCGTTTGTCGAACAATTCCGCATGCCAGGCGTGGTGATAGCAGTGTGTACCCAAGCGTAGTTTCACATCAAGTTCCGGCACAGTCGCTACCCAACCGCCTAAGGCTTCAAAGAGTTTGATTTCGAGCCACTTGTAATTGCCAACACGCTTGGCTGTTTCTTCAACGTCAAACAGGCCAGGTAAGGTTCGCCGATCCCACGGCGCAAACGGCTCTCGAGGTCGCTTGATGTCAGTCATGAAAGTTGCTTCAGTTCCTCTAAGAGCGGCAGTTCTCTAGATAAATCGTTCTGATACATGAGTGTGGGAGAGCTTACCGGTCGTTTAGCTAAAAAAGGAACCCAATCGAACGCCTAAATTTCGAGCTATCGATACCGATTAGTTATAGGCAGCCGACGGTCCTTACCAAATGCCTTCTCTGAGATGCGAGGGCCAGGGGGAGACTGGCGCCGCTTATATTCAGCAAGATCTACTAGACGCGTTATCTGCTCGACGATCGCCGAGTCATAACCTTGAGAAAGAAGTTCATCAGCAGTTTGATCTTGCTCTACGTAAGCCTCGAGCAACCCGTCTAGCAGCTCATACGGCGGCAGAGATTCATCGTCAGTTTGATTAGGTCGTAATTCAGCTGAAGGTGGCTTCGATATAGACGATTCAGGAATCCACTCGCTAGCTTCCTGCGCATTGCGCCAGCGACAGAGTTCATACACCAGCAACTTGGGACAGTCTTTAAGTATCGCGAAACCGCCTGCGGTATCACCATAAAGCGTCGAGTAGCCAACCGAAGTTTCACTTTTGTTCCCGGTCGTGAGAACAAGCCATGCTCGTTTATTGGAAAGCGCCATCAAGATGACGCCCCGAATTCGACTTTGAAGATTTTCTTCTGTTAAGTCGGGCGCAAGACCGCTGAAGGAGGGGTCAAGCATCTCGGTAAACGCTGCGTGTGCCGGTTCGATTGGGATAGTGGAAAAATCGATACCTAAGTTCAACGCGAGTTGCTTTGCGTCATCCTGGGAACCTTGGCTCGAATACCGAGAGGGCATTGAAATTCCATGCACACATTTCGCACCAAGCGCATCTACTGCTATGGCTGCCACCAAGCTCGAATCGACTCCGCCAGAAAGACCGATCACGACCTCGTCAAAGCCATTTTTGTGGACGTAGTCGCGGGTGGCGAGAACCAGCGCTGACCAAACTTCCTCTAGGTCACCGAAAGATGGCGCCATCGCCGGGGAGGGAATTGCTACCTTCCCCCGCCGCGCGGAGGAGACATAGACAACTTTTTCTGCAGCCGATGGCCTATCCATAACTTCTATATCGATTAGTTGGTAGGCCTCTTCAAATTGGGGAAGCTGCGTCAGAATTTCCCCTTTAGCGCCGGCTACAAAAGACGCTCCGTCAAATA
>DKNM01000140.1:0-287 GCA_002470695.1 Candidatus Neomicrothrix sp. UBA7388 | reverse complement strand
CGTACCTTGTCCTTACCTCTTTGATATGGCGAAGCGTTAATTGATAGGGCCAATGACGCTCCGGCTTCAATTTGACCTTCCAAAGGCCCATCGTCGAACCAAAGATCCTCACAGACCGAAATACCGACGTTGATATCAGCTATCCGAAAAACACTGGGATCAGAAGTTCCGGCAACGAAATAGCGCTTCTCATCAAATACTGAATAGTTCGGCAATAACTGTTTCCGATAAGTGCCTGCAATGCGCCCCTCAGAGCAAACAGCAGCAGCGTTATAAAGTGCTCCGTT
>DKNM01000031.1 GCA_002470695.1 Candidatus Neomicrothrix sp. UBA7388 | reverse complement strand
CGTTCGACTTGCATGTATTAAGCACGCCGCCAGCGTTCGTCCTGAGCCAGGATCAAACTCTCCGTCAAGATCTTGTGCGTCAACCCGAAGGCCTCAGCAACACGATCGAAGAGCCCCTGCTGCACCTTAACGGGGTGGAAAATTACCCCAAACACAGCAGCTGGCTGGAATTGTTGCAACGTTGCCCTTGGGTAAACCCTTAGACAACGTGGCTAGTTAAATGGTGTGTCATGACCATGAGTGGCCTGACACGATTGTGTGGTTCGATTAGCGGCTACCTAAGCAGCGGCCAATCGCCCGCACTGGCGTTTATCGTCCTCTGTTCTGTTGTCAAGGAGCGCTGCCGCTACTAAGAGCGCCAGCATCATGACACGCGCCGAAAACCAAATTCCGTGCGGAGGTGTCAAAGCCGCCTAACACCGTGTACACAGCGTTAAAGGGCGAAGGGCCACCCTACCGGCCATTTGGGTAGTAAAGCAACCTTTGATCTCGTATTGATCAAGTAATTTATGAAGCGCGAGTTTTACGTCGCTTTCAAAAGGTGCCAGCTCTTCTTGCCGCGCCTTAGCAAAAGATATTTTCCGTGAAGCAGATCATTGGATGTAGGCGCGAAACCGCTATCTGAGGGACGTTCGCCGTTGACATAGACGCCTCCCTCCGTTACCGCTCGCTTCGCTTCTTTTCTGCTTTGACATAGCCCCGTTTCGACAAGAAGGTCGACTAGGGAAACATCTGCAAGAGCTATCTCACTGTAGGGCACTTCCCTACTCACAAAGTCCAGTGCAGATTCGGAAACCGCTGATATGTCCATCGTTGAATCAAACAACACTTGTGATGCCTCTATGGCAGAGTCAGCTGCGGGCTCGCCATGCACGATTTTCGTAATCTCGTTAGCCAAGGCGCGCTGACCGATGCGTAAATGGGGCTGGTCCTCATGTTCTGCCACAAGGGAGTCAACTTCTTGAACTGACAAAAACGTTAACTGCAAAAGCAATTTTCTTACTTCAGAGTCATCAACACCGATCCACGACTGGTAGAAGCGATACGGGCTCATTTTCTCTGCGCTCAGCCAAATGGTCTCTCCACCCGCTGTCTTGCCATATTTGGAGCCATCCGGTTTCGTCAGAAGGGGCCAAGTCATGGCATGAGCAGTCTTTCCCAATTTCCGTCGAATTAGATCTGCTCCCAGGACTATGTTTCCCCATTGATCTGATCCACCTACCTGCAGCTCACATTTCTCGTTCTCAGCCAGCCACAAGAAGTCGTATCCCTGCAGCAACATATAACTGAATTCTGTAAAGGAGATACCGTCACCTTCGGACATGCGACTTCTAACAGAATCTTTAGCGATCATCTGGTTAACCGTGACGTGCTTGCCGATGTCACGCAGAAAATCGAGAACGCTCGTGCCAACGGTCCATGCCCGATTATCTAAAAGCTTTGCCGGGGATTCACCGTCGAACTCAAGGAATTGCCTCAGCTGGGGAAGAATCCCTTCAAGGTTTTTCGCCAGACCCTCATCGTCGAGAAGGTTTCTCTCAGAATCGCGCCCACTCGGGTCACCAACCATTCCCGTGGCGCCGCCGGCAAGGCTGATAGGAAGATGGCCAGCTAATTGAAAGCGTCTTAACGTCAAAAGGCCAATGAGATTACCTACATGAAGGCTGTCGGCTGTGGGATCGAAACCGCAATAGAGAACAACTGGGCCGGCGGCTAAGCGAGATGCGAGCGCAGCTCTATCCGTAGTGTCATGAATCAGGCCTCGCGCCTCTAGATCAGAGAGAATGTCCACAAAGACATTCTGCCAAGGACGGGGACCGTAAGCGAAACACTTTTTTTAGCTAACGGTCAGCGTCGGCTACACCATCGACCGTTTCATACCTTTCAGGCCTAAGAAGTTGATGCCGGACAGTCCCATAGAAAAGCAATACCGCCAAAGGACCAAAGAGCAACATCATCAGAATCCAATTCGCTCTGCGTCTTTCTTGCTGGAGCCAATTTCGCTTCGGAACAGCAAAAACCGACCAGATTCCCCATAGCACGACTAGAGCTGCTGCCAGTAGAGCGACCCATACAAGTGGACCAGAACGCATTTAACTAACCTATCGGCCCCTAACGGACTATCTCATTCATTAGCAATATTGCGAACGAAACACTAGCAATCAACACTCCGACGCCAAATGCTTGGAAGGTGGCTTCGAACACCAGCCGCCCTCCTACCCCAAGCAAAAGCGTCACGAAAGCGATAGCGACAAGCCAGTCTGGGAAAGACGCGATTGACACTAAGGGCGGTAGCCATGTTAGACAGAGCCAGCTAGCTGCCAGACCAGCGACAAACAGGAAAATATTCTCGACCTGAATCCTCAATTGCCGCACTTAAACGAACTTAGCGAACCTTCAGTGCATTAACTGGTCAGCCAAAGCGAAACCATAATTTGCGACTCGTTGAGTACTTGGGTCCAACGCAAGCCGAGGGTCATTTAGCTCTTCCCTAGCAACCCACCTCAGGTCCAAAGATTCATGGTTCCTGCGAGCGACAGCACTCTGCGGCGCTTTAATTAAGAAACGCACGTCAAGATGGAGGTGAACAATTTCTTTGGCGCGCTTGTCAACGACCTCATGGACATCGACGTCAATTGCTCTAGGCCAAACCTGCAAGTCGGCTATCCCAGTTTCTTCTAACGCTTCTTTGAGCGCTACTGCTTGAAGTCGTCCATCTCCGTCAGCATGGCCACCCGGCTGCAACCACTTTTGAGCTTTAGCGTGCAATAGAACCAAACCTTTTGAAGCGTCACTATTTACTACCCAACATGATCCAGTGAAGTGACCCGAAGGACATGAACGATGCAATGAATCTTTATGTTTTTCAGCAAACTCAAGAATTGTTTGCTTTGCCTGAATTTGCTGACCATCCAGGGGTTCAAAGCCTTCAACTATCTTCATCGCAGTTGAAAGCTGGCCATCAAATGCCATCTCTGGAGTCTCGCCGTGCCACCACTCTCCCTGGGACTTCACCTCAAAGCGTCCACGCGCTCTCGAAGAGCCACTAACTGTGTCGCAACCGCGGAGGACGCTCCCCCTCCATGACTTGTTCTTTGTTGACTACTTACGCCTGGGAGCAGAAGCTCAGCGGCTTGATCTCCAAGTTGCTCGTTTTCCTTCACCAGGTCCATTAGGGGCTTCTGGTCTTCTAGTGCCTCCCTAACTAGACCGGCCACGACGGCGTGTGCTTCACGAAATGCCATACCATTTTGGACAAGAAAGTCGGCTAAATCAGTCGCTGCCATGAAGGGAGAGTCAGCGCTGTCAGCCATGACGGAAGCATGAAAGGTCAGCGTGTCAATAAGACCCGTCATAGCGAGGGTCGTTAGCCGTATCGTGTCGCAACTGTCGAATAGAGGTTCCTTATCTTCTTGAAGGTCTTTGTTATATGTAAGCGGTAAACCTTTTTGTGTAGCTAGGAATCCAGTGAGGTTTCCCAATAGCCGGCCTGCCTTACCGCGCGCCAACTCCGCGACATCTGGGTTTTTCTTTTGTGGCATCATCGAGGAGCCCGTAGCGAATTCATCTGCGAGCTCAACAAAATCAAATTCGCTTGACGCCCAAAGACATATCTCCTCGCCTAACTTGGATAGGTGGACTCCAGTCAGACTCAACACATAGAGCAAATCTGAGACGAAGTCTCGATCTGACACAGCATCGAGCGAATTATCAAACACGCGAGCGAAACCGAGCTTCTGGGCTGTAAACATCGGGTCGATCGGCAAAGATGACCCAGCAAGTGCCCCCGCGCCTAAGACCGAAACATCTGTTCTACGACGAACATCCGCTAACCGATCAAGATCCCTGAGGAACATCCAGCAAAAAGCGCCGAAATGATGAGCGAGACCGACTGGTTGCGCTCTCTGAAGGTGTGTATAGCCGGGGAGATAGATGCCAGCCTTGTGCGCTTCTTCAGCTCTCTTAAGCAACACTTCTATCAAGTCGAATATCACGCTTGAAAGCGAATCTATTTCAGCAAGCGCGACCAACCGAAGATCGCCTGCCACTTGATCATTACGACTTCGGCCGGTGTGGATCTTTGCGGCAGCCGATGTCAGTTCCGTTGCTCTTCTCTCGACGGCGGTATGAATGTCCTCATCAGATTGCATCCATTCAAAACTTCCGTCGGATATTTCCCCTGCGACCTTTTCGAGCGCTGCCAAAATTTCCGAGAGTTCCTCGTCTGTCACTAGACCGACATGGTGAAGCATCTCTACGTGCGCGCAAGAACCCTTAATGTCCTCTCTGTACATCCTGCGATCAAATGGTAGGGAGTCGTTCAACTCGCGAAGTGCTTCGCTTGCATCGCCCGAAAACCTTCCGTGCCAAAGTGTGTTGCCATCTGCCATAAGAAAATCCTGTCAAAGACCCGCTAATTCTTCAAAGTACTCCGCTACCGATTCCCCGCTTGTGTGAGATGCCGCCACCACGAGGATTGTGTCATCTCCAGCGACTGTGCCTATTACATCACCGCTGTCGCTTCGATCAATCGCTGAGGCCACAACGTGGGCTGAACCTGGCGGCGTCGTCAGAACGACGATGTTCCTCGAATGTTCCACCCCGACAACCCAGTCGCCACATACTCGTCGAAGAGCTTCCAACGGGACCGTCCGTTGGGTGGCAATTTCAGGTATGGCATACACGGTTCGACCACCTGCCCGCAGCTTGACAGCACCAAGTTCATCAAGGTCGCGGCTGACGCTAGCTTGCGATGCCTCTACGCCTTCGGATGCCAGCAAATCCACGAGTTCCCCGTGGTCGCCAACTGATCTTTCAGCCAAGAGTCTTTCGATTATGTGTTGCCTTTGAGATTTACTGGTCATTTGCTTCGATCTTGACTTGCGATCCACGACAACAGCCCGCGGGCACTATGCATCCGATTGTGAGCCTGCCGAAATACTTTGCTCTGTGGGCTTTCAATTACTTCATTTGTAACTTCTTCACCTCGGTGAGCCGGAAGGCAATGCATGAAAATAGCTTCGGTAAGCGCAGAACTCATTAGGTCTGAATTGACTGTGAATGGCGCAAAAGCGTCAAGCCTGTCTGACTTCTCATTTTCTTGCCCCATCGACGTCCATACATCTGTGTAAACGACATCAGATTCCGTGACAGCTTCTTGCGGATCATCGGTAACAAGCAATGCGCCGCCGAGTGCTCCGATGCGATCGATGTCTATAGGC
>DKNM01000126.1:10633-12560 GCA_002470695.1 Candidatus Neomicrothrix sp. UBA7388 | reverse complement strand
GACGTAACTCGCCGAGTATTTCGCGAATGGAGGGCCTATCCATCAGGCCGTTCCAAATTTGAGCGAGCTTCTTCCCATCTAATGTGCCTCCACGAACTACTCCGAAACCCAGATTCACTTGTCCGTCGGCCAGCGGGAAAGACCACGCGTATCCCGGCAGTAAATCCTTTTCGAACCACACCCATAGATCTCGACTAAGTGGGCTTTCCGAACCCGCATATTGGCGGAACGCGTGCCAATCGCCCCGGTAGCCATTTGGAGTGCACCCCAGTCTTTTGCGAACTGACGACCACATGCCGTCAGCTGCGACCACTGACCCTGCGCTGATAGTTCGCCCATCGTCTAGCGAGACAACTGCGCCGTCGTTGGTCAATGTAATGTCCTCAAAGCCCAATCCTTCGTTGATTTCAGCTCCGCTTTCTGCGGCAAGTCGGAGCAAATCAAAATCTAAGTCTTCCCGTTTTACGATGGCCGCGTATTGTCCATCTTCTGGGAGGTCCAACTTAATGGTCTTCCCGAATGGTGACTTGAGCCATACATCGGTAACAGATGTCCAACTCGCAGCAGTCGGCCGAAGTCCAAGCCCCTCTATCTCGCGCAGTGCCATAGCCGTCAATCCGTCTCCACAGCACTTGTCACGAGGAAATTCAGCTTTATCAACGACAATCGACTTGAGGCCGAGTCGCTGAGCTGAGATCGCTGCGGCGCAGCCAGCAGGTCCAGCTCCCACAATTAGGACGTCACAATCAACCACATCTGAGAGGCTATCTTTGGGGATTGGGCTGGCGAACTAGTTTTGTGAGACCGCGGTAGTAGAAGTGCTAGTAGTCGAAGAAGATTGTGGCTCGCCGCTATTAGATGAGTGGTCGCCAGTGTCCTCGTCAGTGACCGGTTCATCGGGAATTGTGGTTGTGGTTTGGTCTGGATCCGATGGGGTGCCATCGCAGTTCAAACCTTCCTCGGGGCGATAAGTCGCATAAAAGTAATCGGATTCGTCTGACCCGCCACTCCAGCGTCTGATTCGCTCAGTCGTCACTCGCGTGCATTCTTTGAATGGCTTCTCCGTCGGTTCTTCGATTATCACTTCAACATTCTTCGTTGAGTACATATCGACTGTTATTGATTCATTAGTCCAGCTGTTCCAAATAAGAACTCCGTAGTCCGTGGGATTAGCAATTACCAAATCCGGACGCGGATAGGAGATTGTCGCTTCTAGTCCGTAGGGGTAGCGGTCGAAATAGATGGAGTGAGCTTGATAGAAATCAAAATCCAATCCTGCGCGCACAGCGGCGTTAAAAATCGTGGTTGCGAATTGGGAAACCCCGCCACCGATGTCTTCTACAAGGTGACCCTTTGAAATAAACCCTCCCGGGACAAACCCTTTCTCCTCAGTGCGCCGGCCGACAGTTTCATTTAGGGAAAGACTGCCGCCCGGCTTAATCCAGATCCCGTTCATTAGCTCCGCAAATTTCTGGATATTGGTTACGCGGCCGACGCAACAGGCGTACAGCGTGGTGAAAGAAGAGACTTTCTCGGTAATCCCCAAAGCCTCCAGACGATTGACAGCTTCTCGGGGCGTGGCGGGCCGATTAGGCAAAATAAGAGTTATGGGACCTCTGCCTTCCGTAAGGGCGGTTGCGACGATTTCTGAAGCTTCTGCGCTACAACACGCGGTACCGCCATCAGAGGAAATGATTTCGACGTTGTCGTCGCGAATTTCGAATTGGGCTTGTCCAGCTCCTGTGTTACCTGGAATTAAAATCTCCTCAACAGCTTCTAAGATCCGGTCTTTGTTTAGTGTCAAATTTCGGGTCGTCTCGAAAAGCTGTAAATCAAACCAACTCGCAACAACGTGGGGCGCGACTACAGTTTGGTAATCATTCAGACGCAGCGTTAATTCCCTTCGAATCGATTGATTCGCTTCGGC
>DKNM01000126.1:9335-10206 GCA_002470695.1 Candidatus Neomicrothrix sp. UBA7388 | reverse complement strand
GAGAAAGCATTGTCTAGATCGATTCGCTTGCCTGGTTTTCCAGGAACCAGTTCGAGTTGACCGCCGTTGACTCGTATCGAAGGCTCAACGGGCGCTCGCTGGAATCCAGCGGTGCTTCCAAGCGTCGCTTCGAACGCTTGCCTGTTGACGCTAAAGGCGGCTGGGACCTTAACGTTCGAAGCCAAGGAACTTAGCCAATCAATGGGGCGTTGGAATGACCCGCTTCCCCCGGAAGCCATTACCGCGTCGTAGGTAGCCTGAGTGTCGAGGGATATTCCCAACTGGCTGGCCGACCAGGTGGCGGTCCCGAGCTCAGTAACCACGTTGATTCGAGTGCCCGCCATGCGATTTGACATTGCTCCTAGCCGAGCCCGGAGAGCGTCGCTGCTAAGACCCCCAACTGTCTCCCCAGCTACCTCCACGTTTCGTGCAACGCGACCTCTATGCGAAATTTCGTCAACTGCCCAAACCACCAAAAAAGACGCAATAACGACTAAGGGGATTCCGAGCACCAGAGCCCACCGAGGGAGTCGAAATAGCTCGCGCACGGTATACAACTTTAGGTCCATATTGCTGCGCAGTGTGCGCGCGTCAATTTAAGGGATTATTTCTTCCTGTTGTGATAGGCAAGGTGCCTTACAGCGTCGTGAATCTCGGCGTAATTACTACGGAAATCATTTCTACGTGATCAGCGAAATGTGCTGGTAGAGGGGACGAACATGAGCAAGCTATGTGATGGGCGCGTCGTAATCGTGACTGGTGGAGCGCGAGGCATAGGACGTGAGCATTCTTTGATGCTGGCGGAGCATGGGGCCAAGGTCGTTGTCAACGATTTAGGAGGCGCAAGAGATGGAACCGGTGCAGATTTAGG
>DKNM01000126.1:1702-8956 GCA_002470695.1 Candidatus Neomicrothrix sp. UBA7388 | reverse complement strand
TGCGATGGGTGGCGAAGCTGTTGCTAACGGTGACGATGTATCCGATTGGGAGGGCGCCCAACGAATGGTCAACCAAGCCGTCGAGACATTTGGCGATTTGACTGGGATCGTCAGTAACGCCGGAATTCTCCGTGACCGAATGCTTGTAAATATGACCGAAGCCGAATGGGATGCCGTTATTCAGGTTCACCTAAAGGGCACGTTTGCCCCAGCCCGCTGGGCCGCCGCATATTGGCGAGATAAGGCTAAAGCCGGAGAAACAGTTAACGCTTCAATCGTAAACACCACTTCTGTGTCCGGTATTTACGGAAACCCTGGCCAGACAAACTACGGCGCAGCCAAAATGGGTATTGCCGCGTTCACAATAATTGCTGCCCGTGAGTTGCAGCGTTACGGAATTCGGGTGAACGCCATTGCGCCAGGTGCTCTTACCCGCATGACCGAAGATTTGGGTATGGGGGAAGCATCGGAAGAGGACAAAGCGTTGATGCATCCTCGATATATAGCCCCGGTTGTTACATGGCTTCAAAGCGCCGAATCTTCTGACGTAACTGGCCGAGTTTTCGAGGCCTCTGGTCGGCTGCTTGGCGTAGCGAATGGATGGCATAGAGGGCCTACCGCCGACGCGGTCGATGACCCCACCGAAATCGCTGATGTGGCTCGAAGGTTAGTATCGGAGGCGCAACTGAATTCAGGAATGGATGGCCAGCCTTTTGATGGTGGCCTATTGGGTTAGGAACCCGAAATTGTCGATGACGAATAGAGGAAATTGATGACTATTGATCCGAATACAGTAGGTGCCCAAGGCACTCCGACCGAAAGGTCCTGGGGGTACCGAGATTCTTTGTTATATGCGGTAGGCATTGGTGCAGGTGCAGAAGACCCAGTGGGGTCCGAACTTGAATTCACGACCAATAACTCCAATGGAATTGAGCAGCGGACCTTCCCAACACAAGGAGTGGTTATTGGCTTTGGTGGCGGCGCCTTGTCAAAGGTCGGAAAAATTGACTGGGGTCAAGTTCTCCATGGTTCACAAGGAGTTACCCTGCATCAACCCATCCCTGTCGAAGGCACTGTGGTCGTCGAAGATAGCGTCAGTGGTATTTGGGACAAAGGTGAAGGCAAGAACGCCATCATCGAAACTGAGACGAAAGTGACTTTAAAGGACTCGGGTGAGTCGGTATTCGACCTTCGTTCTTCGTTGGTTGTGCGTGGCTCCGGCGGCTTCGGTGGGGAAGAAGGAAACACTGCGCCTTCGGTTCATGCCCCTGAAGAAGCACCAACTCATGAAGTCACGTACCAAACGCGACCTGATCAGGCTCTGACATATCGGTTATCAGGCGATTACAATCCCCTCCACAGCGACCCCTGGTTTGCTACTGAATTGGCTAAGTTTCCCAAACCGATTCTGCACGGCTTATGCACCTACGGGTTCACAGGCAGGGCGCTGCTGCACAGCCTTTGTGGCGGCGACCCGGCTCGATTCAAAAGTATGGATTCGCGATTTTCGTCACCTGTTTTTCCAGGGGACTCGCTCACGGTCCAAATGTGGAGCGAAGGTCAACAAGCTATTTACAGGACTATTGCGCAAAAAAACACCGCAGAAGAGCGAGTAGTCATTGACAACGGACTGTGTGTATTCAGTTAGAGCAGAACGCTTCAGCGGTCTTTAAAATAACTTCAATTCATTGCTCTCTATGCCGCGTAGTTCGTCGTAGTCAAGGATGAGGCATTCGATGCCGCGATCTTCGGCAAGAACTCGTGCTTGCGGTTTGATCTCTTGCGCAGCGTAGATACCTGTTACCGGTTTTAGATTGCTATCCCTGTTTAAGAATTCTAAGTAGCGACTTAGCTGTTCGACCCCATCGATTTCGCCTCGTCGCTTGATTTCGACGGCAACTGCCTGTCCATTTTGATCGCGGCAGAGCAAATCTACTGGGCCGATGTTTGTGGGATATTCGCGACGCACTAAGACCATCCCTGCTGATATTTGTTCTACGTTTGCGGCGAGTAGTTCTTGAAGGTGTGCTTCGACGCCGTCTTTCTCCAAGCCAGGGTCAGAACCCATTTCGTGCGATGAATCGGAGAGGACTTCGTGAAGTTGAATGGTTAGCTTTTCGCTTTTGTCGTTTGTGACAATCCACGTGAGTTCTGACCCCTCACCTGACTCCCGAAAAAGGTTCGGTGCATTCATCCAATTCAGGGGCTTGTAGGCGCCTCCGTCGGCATGAATTGCTACACAACCGTCAGCTTTGATCATGAGGAGTCGCACGGCTTGCGGAAGGTGTGCATCTAGTCTCCCCGAGTAATCAACGGTGCATTTGGCAATTACTAATCGCATCGAATTTTGAAGCTAGTCACCATCCGGTCGTAAGTCGCGGATGATCCCAAGTCGACTCAAAGAAGTTCGTAAGTGGCAGTGAGCTTCGGGTCACTAGGCTCATCGACAACTCGAGCTCGTCCAGTTTCAACCATGTGTAATAAATGCGCGTGAACTGAGCCCGCTGCGGGGTACCACAATCTTTTGTCGTACTTTTCGTACATATCAGGCACGAAGTCCGCAATCTTCTTGGGCCCATTTTGTAAATACGAAAGTATTTGCTCTTCGCGTTCTTCTCTGTGACTTATAAAGCTTTCTACGTATTTTTTGGGCTCAGGGATTGAAGGGCCGTGTGTTGGCCAGTAACGGGAATGGTTGAAGTCGAGGAGTTTCCTGAGGGACTCCATGTAGTCCCTCATGGATCCATCGGGTGGCCCAACGACGCTAGTAGCCCATCCCATTACATGATCTCCAGAAAAGAGACTCTGCTCTTGCTCCACTTCGAAGCACATGTGGTTGGAGCAGTGCCCAGGAGTGTGAATAGCTTTAATTGTCCAGTCACCTCCATGAACGATGTCGCCATCTTTCAAGTACACGTCGGGTAAGAACGAGGTATCGGCGCCTTCCCGTTTAAGTTCATCGGGAAGTTCGTCATATTCCTTTCGATACTGCTCTTGTTCCTCGGTAGATATGTATGCGGAGAAGTCGACTCGATCGTCAGGATCTTCTTCCTTGACTGCTCCGTGCGGACCGAACCCATATGAAATCGCCCCGGTGCGCTCTTTCAAGACTTCGGTTAAAGGTGAATGGTCGCTGTGAGTATGCGTAATGAACGCGTGGGTGATGACCTCGTCGGGTTCAAGAGCACCCAAAATATCGTCAAGGTGACTTTCGAGAGGCGGTCCCGGGTCGATGACGGCAACCTCGCCGCGTCCTACTAGATAGGTTCCGGTCCCTTTGAACGTAAAAGGTGTTGGGTTTTTGCAAATAACCCTTCGAATCATTGGGGTCACCTGATCTGTCGCCCCGTATTCGAATTCCCCTAAGTCTTGATAGTGCTGAATCGGCTGAGCCATTTCCCCACCCTAGCGAGCGGAGGAATGTGTTTCTTTCAGGCGTGACACTTCCCCGTCAATCAATGCCCACCAAATGCTTTTCGGCCTCAGATTTAAACAAAATCTTTTACCGAGAAGATTGAGGGCAAACTCATCTTTGAGTTTCCCGCACTGAGTGGTTCGGAACTAGGGTGGGTTTCACCGGGACAAGAGATCGGTACCGATGGATCAGCAACGAGTAAACAAAAAAAGTCAATCTTCCGACCAACAATCGCTTAAACGTTCAGAAAAGTCTTCATCTTTAGTGGTTGGTCGTGCCAAGGACCAAGAAGAGGTGGTTGCCGACGAGATGGCTGGCAAGGCGCTTAAAGACTGGGTTTCCGCTGTTCCTGCTCAGCCCGTCGATGTTTCTCGAAACTTCTCTGATTCGTCGGAGGCGGTTCGGCGTTCTCTTACCGTTGGGCGCGCAGCTGACAGTGAAGAGTTGATCGCAGATGAGATGGCAGACCGCGCCCTGTCGCAGTTGCGAAGAAAAGAGAGCCACAGTTCAGCAGATGCAAACGACCCTCTGGGAGGAACTCAAGTCGATTCGGGAACTGAGCGACAGATAAGTGCCTTGAGAGGCAAGGGCAGTTCTCTCCGCGAACGTGAGTTGCAAGGTTTCTCTGACGCGTATGGAGTTGACCTATCAGCCACGCGGGTGCACCAATCCTCCAAAGCTGACGAATTGAGCCGCAACCTTCAAGCTGATGCGTTTACTGTCGGCAACGACGTCTTCTTTCGGAAAGGGCTGTACAACCCGGGAACTACTTCTGGGGATCGGCTACTTGGGCACGAGTTGGCGCATGTCGCAATACAAAGCGGTGGCGGTTTAAGCCGCATGGCGTCGGGAGTTGGGCTGCCATCTCGTGAGTTGCAGGAAAGTAAGTCCGAAAGCAATGCTTCGGATTTGCTAGCGAATCGCCAAATGTCAACTCAACCGATGAAACAAATAAGGCGCGATCGGAGCGCAGAACAAGCTGTGGATTCTGCTGAGCCCCAAGCCGAAGGCCCCGCTCTTCCCAAGAGGCAGCGGCGCAACGCTATCTCAATGCGATTACCAGAGCTGATTTCTTTAGAAGACTTCACCAAGGCGGCCAAGGCTAATTGGTCACGTCATTTGTTTACGAATGCAACAGATGTTTTGAAGGAGAAGCTGACTGCGTATCACGGCAGCGAACTTGCTCCTGACGCGCGATACCGGATTGTGCACGAAATCGAAGAGATTTGTGACGCTTACCTCGTTAAACGAACAGTTGACCTAGGCAAAAAAGCAGGTGCTGATGAGGGCGAGACGCTGAATCAACGGGGCAAAGACGACAAAATAGCCGCTATTGGAGAGCTTGGGAAACAAGCGAAATCGATCAAAAAGGCTATCGAACGCTCCGGGCTGCTTGCCGGTTCACTTGAGGATCTGCAAGCTGAGGGGAGTAAAGACAAAAGAGTCAAAAAAATGAAAGCGAAGTACACCCCTCAGACAGCGGGAGTGTTCTTTAACGGGTTAGGCCTTCTCATTAATAAAATGGCCAGCGACCCGGGTTCCTATAAGGAAGCAGAAATTAAAGTTATGTTCCCGGTGGTTCCCGGCGCAGTGTGGGCCGGTTTCGAGATTGGTATCAAGGCCGATCAAGACTTCAACCAGGGTAAAGGTGGCGCGATTCACGCAGACCTAGAGATTAAAGGCCGACTCGAAGCCGGACTTGATCTTGGTGTCATAAAACTTGAGAGTGGAATAAATGTTGGTTTCTTCTTAGATGCAAAAGCCCCGGATGCTGCGCAACTTGGACGGTGGTTGAGTATGGGGGCCTACGACAACTTCAGAAATATCTTGCCTGAATCGACAGTTAACACGATGTGGTTTGGCTCAAACGCAACGGATTTCAACAAGGCTAAGGCTGACCAGTGGATGGCAGCGATTGATGAGGCCCTGAATACTTACCCTGAGGCACGGCATGAAAAGTATAAAGACAACAAAAAGATGCTTGACGCTGACCGTGAGCTCTGGGCACAGCAAGCTCAAGACACTTATGTCCGGGCAGGGCTTGTTGGAGGTGTTGATGGTTCTGTACAGGCCAAAAACCTTCAAGGCAAAATAGCGGCGTCGGTTAATGCTGCAGCGAAGGCTCGCGCAGGGACTGAGATTACCGCCAAGACTTTGCACGATTATGCAGACTCTGATTCGCATGATCGGTCGTTTAGTCAAGGGTTCAGAAGTTGGGAGGCTGGTTACGATGTTGTTTGGGATGGCTGGAAAGGCGCATATAAATTAGGTCAGGAATATCACGGAGAAAAAGTGACTGATGTGTTTGAGGGTGAATTCAAAACAGGTCTCCCTTGGCCAGCTTCCTCTATAACTAGTTGGCTTGCCGCATTCAAGCGGGAGTACTACAGAAATGAAACTAAGGAAAATAAGAAGAAACAATTCCGTAAGGACACGGTCCTCGGGTTGGTTTTCTCTGGCCCCAATTTCTACGACATAGCCACTCAAGCCGACAAAGTCCAAAAAGAGTCGTGGGTCTCTCGAAACATCCAAGATGAAGCGGGATTCGGCGATAAGGGTAGTGGACTCGTGTTGAAGATTAAGATGGAGGAACCGCATGGTGGTAAATGCAAGGTCACTTTGATTGCGGGGACTCAGTTAGATCTCGACAGAGAATATGGAGACAAGGGTCCTGTGAAGGTTGGAGGAAAACTCAAGGCTGGCCAAACGTTCATCGACCGAACGTGGTTCGTTCCTGGTCACGAAGAAGCGATGGGTGGATAACTCTCCAGTCGAAAGTGGACACCAAGATTCCTATGAGTGACTTAAAAAAAGCGTTGGTCTGCGAATACGTCGGTCTCAGAAGAGCCCTGGTGTTCAATGGCTGATGGGGAAGGTCTCTTTGTCTCCTGGTTAGTTGAAAAGGGCGGAGCCGTGGAAGCGGAATTGTTAGATATTGATTTCCGCGACGGCATATGTCAGGTTCAATGCCAGTTCTCCTTTGTCGACTGGACCAACTTGGCGCTGAATTCTCGCCTTGGTTTAACGGAAACAGAAGTCGACCGATTACCAATGCTTCCTGCTCCGGGGGCGCCGGTACAAGCGTCTATTGAAACGAAAGGCCGAATTAAAATAGATGTCGGTTCGCTGGATGAACTGACTGATTACCTAGCGCCGTTAATTGGATCAGGAAATTTTCAGTTCTTTACGGAAAGTAATTGGAAGGTAACTCGCTACCGCCAGATGGCTATTTATGAATCTGAGGAGGAGTGGCTAGCCGGTGGATTCGTGGTTAGCGATCCAGAAGTTTGAATACAGTGAGTAGCTTTTGCTCCTGACCGATCCCCGCTTTTCCGTGACTTGATGATTGCTAACGAGTCTGGGCTTCAAGGGCCTGTAGCTCGGAAGTTTGAGGCTCAACTTTGAGAATCCTAAGTGATTAGACTTCGGTCGGATCACTGCCTGCTTGTTGAATGACTGTCTACCGGCTGAAACTGGAAGGATGCATTAGTTGTGAACGCATCAGAGCTAGCTCAGAAAGTCGTTCCGGCAATATTGGACCCGGAGCGCACTAGGGAGTCATTGAGAGCTTCTTTAGAGCCGATTTTTCAGAAATACCCGCTAGATAACCCTGAGGGGCTTCTTGCGCAGCGAGCCGGATGTGGGCACCCCTTCGTCGTAGCTTTTGCCTTGTGCGTAGGTACAGAGCTATCCCTTGAAGCTACAAATGCGTTGCTGGCAGCCGATAGATTTGGGTCGGGTCGCCTGACTGTAGGTCACCTACAAGAAATAGCGGAAGTTTTTTTTGAGGGGGCTTCCCTAGTTGGGCCAGCATCTCCGTTGCGACGAAGTCGTCTAGT
>DKNM01000126.1:561-1323 GCA_002470695.1 Candidatus Neomicrothrix sp. UBA7388 | reverse complement strand
ACCGTTATGTGGGCTTTAACCGGAGATGTTCATCAGGATCCTGATCTGCCTCCTTCCACTCAGTTAATGCTTGCCAAAGAAGGAGAAGGCGTTCATTTTTCGATTTTAGTGTCGGGACCGGATCCGACTCGGCGACGTGATTTGGCGTTAGCCTGGCTGCCGCTCCGTGCGAGTTTGGTCGTGAAAGATCCGTCAACGACAGATCATTGGTCTGCTTGCATACGGGAAGCGACAATTGCGAACAGTAATCTTCTCATCGAGCTAGAAGAAGGTCTATCCGAAGAAGGTATACGGGCGCTTAGCGATGCGGTTCACCTTCCGATGGCGATTCTTTCGGAAGCACCCCTTGATATCGACAGTATCCCGACCAGGTCATGGACTGAGCTGACGACTACCAATCAGATGGCGTCTAGCGAAGAAGTGCGGGACGCAATTGAACAAGAAATAGAAAATCCTTTGACCTTCGACCAGTTAAGACGTCTCAAAGCGACTATCCCTTTAGTTGATGGCGATGTGCCTCAAGCTTTCCGTCGACTGGCTGACCAGCGATTGTTCACATTCGGTACCAGAATTTCCCCCGAGAGATCTTGGGAGGACTTAATTATTCCGGATCTTCAGTTGACTGAATTGAGAGATTTAGCAAACCGGTTTAGGTATTCAGAACATGTCCGCCAAAATTCCAAAGCTGGAAGATTTGTTCCTGCAGGCATTCTTGCCCTTCTAGCGGGAGTCTCGGGCACCGGCAAGACTTTGGCGGCTGAG
>DKNM01000126.1:0-179 GCA_002470695.1 Candidatus Neomicrothrix sp. UBA7388 | reverse complement strand
TTAGTTTCCAAGTACATCGGGGAAACAGAAAAGAACCTTGACCAAGTATTCGAGGCCGCAGCATTAGGCGGCGCCTTACTTCTCTTTGATGAGGGGGATGCCATTTTCGGGCAACGAAGCGCCGTCAACGACGCAAGAGATCGATACGCAAACATGGAAGTTTCCTATCTCTTGCAGCG
>DKNM01000092.1 GCA_002470695.1 Candidatus Neomicrothrix sp. UBA7388 | reverse complement strand
CTTGCTGGCCTGTCCTGAATCGACGAAGATCGCCGCGAAGGTCATCGGCCGATGAATAGCGGTCCTCAGGCTGCTTAGTCAGTCCCCGGAGGCAAATAGCCTCAAGGGCTGGTGGGACATCACCATTGAATTGAGACGGCGGGGTAGGCGCTTCCTGCACATGTTTGTAAGCAATAGAAACAGGCGTATCGCCAGTAAAAGGAGGTCCAGCGGTGAGCATTTCGTAAAGCACTACCGATAGTGAATAGACGTCGCTCCTTGGGTCGGCCGGTTGACCCTGTGCTTGTTCCGGAGAAAGGTATGTTGCTGTTCCCATCACCGATCCGGTCTGGGTCAAGTTGTCAGAGGAGTTTCCAGTGAGTGCTCGGGCGATGCCAAAATCGGTTACTTTGACTTGCCCGCCCGTCGTAACTAAGACGTTGCCCGGTTTCACATCTCTATGGACAACACCATTTCGATGCGCAAACGCGAGAGCTGCTGCAATATCAATTGTTATGTCCGCAGCCCTATCAGGGTGAAGCGGTCCTTCTGCGCGAATAATCTCTGCGAGACTTCGGCCTTCTACGTACTCCATAACGATGTAGTACGTACCTGCCTCTTGTCCCCAATCATAAACACCGACAACATTAGGTTGATTGAGGTTGGCTGCTGCTTGAGCTTCCCGGCGGAACCGCTCAACAAATGACGCGTCGGTTGCATATTCCGGGAATAAAACCTTGACCGCCACAGGTCGATCTAGAAGCTTGTCCCTGCCAAGAAATACCTCGGCCATACCGCCTCGAGCAATTCGGCGATACAACTCGTATCTCCCACTGAAGATTGGTCTTTCGTTTTCAGCCATTGGCGTCTCTGCGGAGTCCACTATGAGCTTCCCACGTTAGAGCTTGGAAGACGGAGTACCGCTTCAATGATTCTTCCTGTGATTGCTGAAATCGTTGCATCCGCCGTGTCCCGATTGAATTGATCGTCGCCCTCTAGCAATACAACAACAACGACTTCAGGTTGTGTCACCGGCGCAATTGCCGCAGACCAAATATGGTCTCCTGTCGCCAACCTTGACGCAGTTAGTCCGGCGATACTTGGCCCGTTTTCTTGTAAATTCGGCCAGCTGTCTTGCCGAGTCTTTTCAGCTAATGCGTCCATCAAGATTGCTGCAGTTTCTTTTGACACGGATTGTTCGAGCGCTTTTGGAGCAAATTCCTTAATTGAGTCACCGTTGTGGGCGAGAATCCGCCGAACTACTTGCGGCTGCATGCGCGTTCCGTTGTTCGCGATGGTTGCAAAGAGGTGTGCAACTTGGAGCGGTGAAGCGGCAAAATTTTCTCCGATAGCAGCTGCTGCAGGGGAAGAATCCAAGGCACCACGAGAAAGATTGCCAATCGGGCTGCCTTCAAGGCGCAATGGATCAACGTCAGTCAATCCGAAGCGCTTAGCAACTGAAGACAAATCAGACTGCCCGATTTGCTCTCCTAAAGCTTTCCACTGGTTGGTGCATTGCTTGGTCAAAAGAATAGAGAGAGTTTGAATGCAGCTCGAAATTGCCGTCTCTGAGGTTGCTTTGGTATTGGAGCCTTCGCTTAATTCATGTTTTGCTTCCGTTGCTAATAAATCGGCTTCTATTGCTGCCGTCGCAGTTACCAAGGTGAAGAGCGGTCCCAGCTCATGTGTTAGAAACTCTGCTCGATTCTGCAGGGGTTGATCCGTTGAAGATCTAAGGGTTATGAAATCTGCAGCCGCAGCTGCAAGATCGTGTGAAGACAAATAATTTGGATCAAAGTTTGGTGCGCTCCACATTCCGAGCACCGCCCCGCTAGAAGGCTCGATGATCACTGCCGCGCCGTTCTGGCCAGCCATCGCCGCTCGAGTAACCAGCTGTACGTCGTGTCGAATTGATAGCTCCACCTGGCCGGTTCGAGCTCGATCAATGAAGAAATCACGGTTGTCTTGAATGCGAACGCTGAGGTCGCTGCCTGAAAGGAAATTATTGAAATTACGTTCTATTCCTGACCCGCCGTTTACCGCTGAAATAAAGCCTGTCAAATGGGAGTACATCGAGCCGTATGGGTACTGTCTCAGACGCTCTCTCGATCCACTAACAGCAACGGTTTGGGCGATTACCTCTCCGTCAGCCGTCCGAATTTCGCCTCTAGGTTGGTCAAAGGCCATAGTTACTTGTCTTGTGTTATCCGTATGATTTTGTAGTTTCTCGGCACTGAATATCTGTATCCACTCAAGACGGAAGAACAACAGCCCGTAGAGCGCGAGAAAGACCACACCAACATGGATAAGTCGCTTACTCACGAAGGGCTCCTGTTGCTCAGACGTATTTGTGGCAAGAGTTGTGTTTTATCTGGAACGAAAGGAATGCCTTCGGAGATCTTCAGTAGAAGAGCCAGACCGGTGTAACCGACGACTAGAGCTGCCCCATTCAGCGAAATAAATGGCAACGAATGTCCCGCTGGCGGCAGCAACTGCAAAGCCACCGCGATTGAGCTCCAGGTTTGGCTTGCTAGAAAAATTGTCATCCCGATAGTCACAATGCTGTCGAATTCGTTACTTGCCCCATTCGCCAACCGAAATCCGACACCTAGCAGGAGTACGAAAGTCGATAAGATCGCTGTCCCTCCAATGAAGCCAAGTTCCTCTGCCAGCGGCACGAAGATCAAATTGTCGACAACGTCTGGCACCCAGTTGCCGCTTCCACCTCCCGGCCCTGTTCCAGTAAGTCCTCCACCGGCGAGAGCAAAGGATGATCGCGTAATTGAGTCTCCCCATTCGGGGTTCGCGCCAGGGTTCAGCCACGTTTGAAAGCGTGTGTGCATCTCGGGAACAGTTGTAACCGCGACGAGTGTGGATAGAGCTACCGCGATTAGATAACCAAGCAAATCAACCGCTCTACCGACTGCTACCCACCACATAGCAAGAAATACTGAACATACGATGAATGCCGAACCGGTATCGAAATTGAAGATGAGAAGAAAGGATGCAATTAACCATCCGCCTATTAGCGGAGCAAAGCGCGATGGGTCTCCCTCGATCCGATCAACCTCGCCAAAGTGTTCGGCCGTGTTCCGCAATCGGTAACTTGCCAGCCAGTCCGCGAAAAATATGATCAAACAAAATATGCCTATTTTTTGAAGGTCAACATAGACGGACTGAATTCTAAAACCCGATGGGATGAAGTAGCTGGTGCTCGTGTGGAATATTGGGGGTAGCAATACAGCAATTGCCCCGAGTATTCCTAAGAGTTTCCCGGCTCTGCGAACAACCTTAAGGCTGCGGACACCAATCACTACGGACAAGAAAGCGCCAGTTGCGATGGCGGACCAAATTAGGTGCTTCGTCGTCGCACCCGAATCAATACGTAAGACGAAAGCAAAACCTAGACCCTGGAGCAAGGCTGCAACGGGTAACAGCAAACCGTTTGCCGTTGGCATACGTCTTCGTAATGCAAGATGGCTCGCAA
Organism: Candidatus Neomicrothrix sp. UBA7388; assembly: GCA_002470695.1. GTDB lineage: Bacteria > Actinomycetota > Acidimicrobiia > Acidimicrobiales > Poriferisodalaceae > UBA7388. Next base: position 3,900 of record DKNM01000092.1, on the reverse strand, counting down.
ACCAGAGCAACGCTAACCCGGCAATGTATGGCAGCGCTATCCAACCAATCTCCGATTGATCGTCAAGTGCCGCTATGGCAGCCGTTGCAGAGGTGATAGCGATCGCTAGCAACAAAAGAGTCAACTCTATGACGCGCTGCTTGTGCACCTCAGTTACCAGCCTCGGTTCTAATTAAGCGCTCTCGAAGATTCGCAATGAAATTGCGAGCCTCAGAAAGATTCTGCGTAGTCTCACCATCCCTCAACCGCTCTTGGTCCGCTAAAACGAGATCTGTGACTTGAATCTCAGTCCATTCCTCAGTTGTGGGCTGGAACCATAAGAGTCCTCCAACCCTTCCTTTTTGTATGACTACGTGATCGCCGACGATGCTTACGTGATAGCCAGACCGCGCATACCAACCGATAGAGGTAATTGTGGCTGTGGTAGCGACCGCCAAAACCAGGGCGATGACGATTGTCGCGAACTTGATGGTTACTTGGTCGTATAGCCAACTCCGGCCTTTATTTGCTGATGACTCAGCTGTAGAGCGAAAGGCCTTTGTCGTGTGAGTTTCTTCAGTTGATGGTTCTTCTGGAGAAGTTAAGATTGGGCTGCTTTGTGCCGTAAACGAAGACGCCTCGCCAATATCGTTTATGTTCTCAACGTGTACGTCTATGACGAGCACTGTCGAGTTGTCTCTGCCTCCTCGGTTATTGGCTAACTGCACCAGCGCTCTAGCAGTCGAGCTTGGGTCAACGCTTCGTTGTAATTGTTTCAAAATTTCAACGTCGGTAAGTTCGTTTGTTAATCCGTCACTGCACAGCAAGTAGCGATCCCCATGAACGGGTTCAAACGTCCATTCGTCAATTTCGACTTCGGGATGGACGCCAATCGCTCTAGTAAGCATGTTTCTGTAAGGATGGCTTGCTGCAGACATTTCGTCTAACTCACCGCGACGAATTAACTCAGCCACGTAGCTATGATCGTCAGTCAACTGATCGAGTTGCCCGCCTCTCATCCGGTAAATACGCGAATCGCCCACGTTAAGGGCGCGAAACTGAGGGCCATCAGCATTTTGGATGATTGCTAGCGCTGTGACAGTGGTTCCCATTCCATGTAACTCAGGCTGTTCCGCAGCGGTGTTGTGCACGGAACTATTGGCGGCGCTTATTGCGTCGTGAAGTTCTTCGGCGGTGTCCCTTTGAGCATTTGCAATCGTTCTCACTGCTAAGTTCGCTGCAACCTCGCCGCCTTGGTGGCCCCCCATGCCATCAGCGACGACGAATATGCCCCAGTCCGCAAACATCGCATCCTGATTGTTGGCTCTCACTCTTCCCTGGTCAGTCGCTCCTCCCCATGCAAGTCGTAGCTGGCGTTTGGGTGTGTTAGTCATGACGCCACTTCGAATACTGTTGAACCAATTTGAATATGATCTCCAGAACGCAAACTCGATGCGGAAGAGACCTTCTGTCGGTTCAAATAGGTCCCATTAGTCGAACCCAAGTCTTCCAAAACATGTGAGCCGTCTCTTGACGATATGCGGGCGTGGATTTGGCTGGCATAGTTGTCGTCAACAGTAATTTCACACGTCGCAGCTCTACCTATTGTGACTTCCTCACCGAGCTCATGCCGCTGCCCATGCAGTGTTTCTGGGGTTCTAATTATTAAAAGACTTGCTGGTCGATGTTTTCGTATGAAGGAATTCGGTCGAAGTTTGACATTGCGTGTCGGTTTAATCCCGGCCCAAACAGCGCGAATTACTCGATATAAAAACAGGTGAATTAGTACCAGAAGCAGGATTGTTAGAAGTCTCACCAGTTGGGGTGACATTAAATAACCTCCACCCGCAGTTGGTGATCCCCAATGCTGATTATGTCGCCGTGGAGTAGCCGATGATTAGCGACCGCAATGCCATTCACAAGCGAACCATTTGTGGAAGAAAGGTCAACAATAAATAGACCGTGTTGATCTGCTCTGATTTCGGCATGGTGTCTGCTGACATTGGACCCAGTAAGCACTACCCCGCAGTCGTCGTTCCTACCAAGTAGCTGCGGAGTGGTTATCGCTATTTGCACGCCGTCCGAGTTAATTAGCACCGCTTCGTCGCTGATAGGGGCATCCCTGAATTCACCCGAGATTTGGCTTTTACCCGTTCGTAACTTGGGATTCGTTGCGAAATCTATTGAAAGAGGTCCTCCAAAGCCAAAGTGCTTCGAATTTGCAAATTCATGTGCAACTTCAATGAGTTCGCGTCGAAGAGTTTCTTCCGCGCCTGCAAAGCGGTCTCTGTCTCTTTGAGAAAAAGCAATAATCAAGTGGTTGGGAATGACGACATGACCGTGGGTATCGGTAGTTCTTTGCTTTTCGAGAATCCGACGTGTCTTGCGTGCCAAGGTTAGAGGACTTATAGGAGCTCTAATCACACGCGATAACAACGCGCGTGGAGCAGTGAGAAGTCGTCGAAGCCGCATTGTTTACTGAGTGTACGACGGCCTGTGCCTGTCTAGGGGGTCGCGATTGAGGTTCAACGAGGATAAGGATATGAGTGGGGAACCAACTACATGTACAGCTACGATTGTCAGTTGATCGGCGCGAGTGGCGGAACTGGCAGACGCGCAGGCTTCAGGTGCCTGTGCCCGCAAGGGTGTGAGGGTTCAAGTCCCTCCTCGCGCACAGATTAGTTAGGCGTCGCGGACTAGTAGCTCCCACGGAAATGAATAGCGAAGTACCGGCACTAGGCGTGGCTAGGCGCTAAACCTGGTCGTCCGTCTGAATTGCTTCTTCAAAAAGAAGAAGCTGCTTCTTTGTTTCCAAACCTCCGGCAAAACCTGTTAGTGAACCGTTGGCCCCAATTACGCGGTGACAGGGCAACACTATCGATACGGGGTTTTTGCCATTAGCAGATCCGATAGCTCGCACAGCCTTCGGGCGATTGATTTGGATCGCTTGCTTTTTGTAAGTCCAGGTTTGGCCGTAGGGGATTTCCTGTAGAGATCGCCAAACTGATTGTTGAAATTCAGTCCCGTGCAAGTCGAGTGGAAGATCGAACGAAGTTCTTTCCCGGGAGAAATATTGCTCTAGCTGACGAGCGGCGCTGCTTAACACTGGGTCAGCGGTGGAAGGCATTAAACGTTCCGGCAGAGGCACGCGACCTTCGTCGGTAGGCCATAAGACGGCGCGCAGGCCTCTTTGGCTAGCGACAAGTGTCAGTTCACCTATTGGAGTTGAGAGCTTCTGGAATAGATGAGGACCAGTCATCATGCATTTCTTAGTGTGTCAGGTGCCTGCCATAAATGTTGAGCTGACCATGAACGGAATGGTTTCCAAAGTTTAGATTGCCGCTCGAGTTGCTTTGGGTTCACTTTCTGCTTTGACAGTCGATTCAACGATCGAAGAATGCCTAGATCACTTGAAGGCATAACGTCGTCATGCCCTAGCACGCGCATGGCTATGAGCCGAGCGGTCCATGGACCAATACCTTCAAGAGCGCACCAGGTCTTTTCTACTTCCTGTAAGTCCTGCGAAGTTTCAAAATCAACGGTCCCGTTGACAACAGCTCGAGCAAAGTTTTGTATGGTCGATTTTCTCCGTTCGGTTAGACCCAGATCGCTGAGGTCAACTTTGGCAAGAACCTCGGGACCTGGGAAAACGCAGCATAGATCAGAGCTGGTAGCGATCCTTTGCCCGAATTTATGCGCAACCCGAGCGCTAATCGTGGTTGCGGCCGCTACGGAAATTTGCTGACCGATGATAATGCGAATTGATGTTTCGAACGGGTCCCAACATCTAGGTACCCGAACCCAAGGTCGCTCTCTAACTAAAGAGCCAATTAATTTGTCTTCGGCGAGATGCCCAATAGCTTCTGAAGGGTTTTCGTCTACCGCCAACAGATATCTGAGACGTTCGAGGTCATGGGCGAG
>DKNM01000023.1 GCA_002470695.1 Candidatus Neomicrothrix sp. UBA7388 | reverse complement strand
ATGTTCTCTAAATGTTTTACCAGCGCTCGCAAGCTGTTCCCGTGAGCTGCGATCAGGACAACCTCGTTGTCGTGAAGATCTTGCACAAGTGCCTCATCCCAGAAGGGGACTAGACGTTCTACTACGTCGGCTAGGCATTCTCCTCGTGGTAGTAGGTGATTTGGTACTGATCGGTAACGCTGGTCGGTGTTCGGGTTGTGTGGGTGGTCGTCCTCCATCAATGGCGGGGGGGTTGCGTAGCTACGACGCCACTTTCGTACCTGGTCAACGCCAAACTTCTCTGATGTTTCATCCTTATTTAAGCCAGTAAGAGCTCCATAGTGGCGCTCGTTAAGGCGCCAAGTTCGATGTACTGGAATCCATAAGCGATTGCATTCAGCCAGAGCCAGGTTGGCGGTCAAAATAGCTCGGGTCTGGAGGGAGGTATGAACGATATCTGGTTGAATCCCGGCAGCTTTGAGCGAATGACCGGCCTTTTTTGCTTCTGCGACTCCCTGCTTGGTCAAGTCGATATCGAACCAGCCCGTGAAACGATTATCAAGATTCCATTGGCTCTGCCCATGACGTAGAAGCACTAAACACGGTGGTTTTTTGACCATATGGGTCACAATAGCCGTCACACTGCTTTGAAGTTGATATACTTTTACATATATAAAAGTTGTAAACAAGACACTCAACTTTTATGATGGTTTATTATCGGTATCAAGATAATTAGTGAAAATATTGATTTGAACCGATGACAACCTGACCACACTAACTAGCAGGAGTTAATTCATGCCCAAGGCAGTTGGCATAGATCTCGGAACTACAAATTCAGTTGTTTCAGCCATGGAAGGTGGCGAACCCACTGTGATCGCAAATGCTGAAGGCGATCGCACAACACCCTCCATCGTCGCTTTCTCAAAGAACGGGGAAGTTCTCACCGGTGAAGTCGCGAAGAGACAAGCCGTTACAAATCCCGACCGCACATTATCCTCCGTAAAGCGACACGTTGGCACCAACTGGACTGTTGAAATCGACGATAAGGCTTATACGCCTCAAGAAGTAGCAGCGCGAGTACTGCAGAAGTTGAAACTCGACGCAGAGCAATATCTTGGCGAAGAGGTAACGGAAGCTGTTGTTACGGTCCCCGCGTATTTTGATGATGCCCAACGAACTGCAACTAAAGAAGCAGGCCAAATTGCGGGTTTGGATGTCCTCCGGATAATCAATGAGCCGACAGCAGCTGCCCTCGCCTATGGGTTGGATAAAGAGACTGAAGACCAAACCATTCTTGTGTTCGACCTCGGAGGTGGAACCTTCGATGTTTCGGTTCTTGAAATTGGCGATGGTGTTTTTGAGGTTAAGTCAACCGCTGGAGACACTCGACTCGGTGGAGACGACTGGGATGAGCGGGTTATCGATTGGTTAGCTGATTCCTTTAAGGGCGACCATGGCGTTGACTTGAAAGCTGACGCTATGGCACTTCAGCGTCTTAAGGAGGCAGGGGAGCAAGCTAAGAAAGATCTCTCCTCCAAGCAAACAACGCAAATCAATCTGCCCTTTATTACGGCTACAGATAGTGGACCCCTCCACCTCGATTATGAGCTAAGTAGATCTAGATTCCAGGAAATAACGAGTGACCTAGTCGAACGATGCCGGGCGCCATTCAAACAAGCAATTGACGACGCAAATCTGCAATCAAGTGACATCGATCACGTAATCATGGTTGGTGGCTCCACCCGGATGCCAGCAGTGCAGGATCTTGTTCTAGAAATTGCAGGCAAAGAGCCTCACAAAGGGGTCAATCCTGACGAAGTTGTGGCTGTTGGTGCGGCAGTTCAGGCGGGCGTATTAAAAGGCGACGTCAAAGATGTGCTGTTGCTTGATGTAACGCCATTAAGTCTCGGTATTGAAACGAAAGGTGGGGTGATGACTCGTCTAATAGAACGTAATACCACGATCCCCACAAAACGAACGGAAGTTTTCACCACCGCTGATGACATGCAGCCCTCAGTTGAGATTCACGTATTGCAAGGTGAGCGGGAGATGGCTTCGGGGAACAAAACACTCGGTAAATTTCAATTGGTCGATCTTCCTCCAGCTCCACGTGGTGTGCCTCAAATCGAAGTGACGTTTGACATTGACGCGAACGGAATCGTAAATGTCTCCGCAAAAGATCGAGCAACAGACAAAGAACAGTCAATCACCATAAGTGGTCAGTCAAATCTAAGTGACGACGATATTGACCAGATGGTCAAGGACGCTGAATCGCATGCAGAGGAGGACCGACAAAGGCGTGAGGCTGCCGAAGTGCGCAATAACGCTGACGCATTGGTCTATCAGATCGAAAAAGTTCTAGCCGACCAAGGAGAGCAAGTATCGGATGACGATAAGGCTGAAGTGCAAACAGCCTTGGACAAACTCAAAGAAGTTCTAGAGAATGAATCCGAAGACGCTGATGCCATTCGAACTGCTACTGAAAACCTAACTGAGGTCAGTCAAAGCTTTAGCCAAAAACTCTACGAAACAGCAGCGCAACAAGCAGATAGTGGGGGTTCATCTGATGCTGATGGCGGGGATGATGTAGTCGACGCAGAAATTATTGACGAGGACAAGTGAGCATCGACGGCGTAGAGGAAACGGAACAGAACCAACTAGATCTCGCTGACTCGAACCCCGAGTCGGTTGATATTGATGAAAATGATGCATCGGATAGCGATGTACAATTAGCTTCTGATGATTCGCCGGATCCCGACGCGATCTCAGTTGAGACCTTGATCGAGTCATTAGAGCAGGTCACAGCGGAACGAGACGACCTCAAGGATTCAATACAACGTCTTCAAGCTGAGTTTGAAAATTTTAGAAGACGTAGCGCGAAAGAACTTGAACAAAGGGTTGCGGTTGGTGTCTCAGGCATCGCCGAAGCTCTGCTACCAATTCTCGATGCATGCGATGCTGCAGATGCTCAAGGCCTTGAAGATGTTGCGCCAATTCACAGTGCTCTAGGAACGGCTCTAAAAAACTTTGGCCTAGTCCGAATCGAGGCCTTGGGGTCTTCTTTTAATCCCAATGAGCATGAAGCTATGTCTCTTGAAACTGGAGATGGCGACGAGCAAATTGTGGTTGAAGAATTTCGACCTGGCTACAAGTGGGGGGCATCGGTCTTACGCCCAGCCATGGTGAAGGTGCGGGAACAGTAGAGCTGATTCGTTGATGTAGGGAGGTGAGAGATGGCAGTCCAGCGCGAATGGTTTGAAAAAGATTACTACCGGATCCTGGGAGTGCCCTCGAGCGCTTCATCCAAAGAAATAACCAAGGCCTACAGAAAGCTAGCTAGATCACATCACCCTGACGCTAAAGGGGGGGACGAGGAGCGTTTTAAAGAAGTTTCCGCCGCCTACGATGTTCTGGGAGATGACAGCAAAAGAGAAGAATACGACGAGGCCCGACGGCTAGGACCGTCGGCCGCTAGCGGATTTTCCTCAGGCGCTGATGGCTTCAACGCTCGCTTTCAAGATTTTGATGATCTTGGGAACATGTTTGGAAACCTTTTTGGAGGGGGGCCACGCGGTCCAGTCCCAATGAAGGGAGTTGACCAGGAAACTCGCATTCACCTTGGTTTCCGTGACGCCATCGATGGGGTCACCACGAATGTTGCTCTCGGTGCAACAGCAGAATCGGATCGTCGACAGGCCAAGGTCAGAATTCCTCCCGGAGTCGATGATGGCCAACGCATACGCATAGCGGGTCGAGGTGGAGCGGGCAGAAATGGTGGCCCGAATGGTGACCTATATGTCGTTGTTGAGGTGCTACCTGATCACATTTTCGGGCGAAATGGAAAACATCTGACTCTTACGGTTCCAGTCACGTTTCCTGAAGCTGTGCTCGGTTCAGAAATTAAGGTCCCCACGTACGACTATTCAACTGTCACGTTGAAAGTCCCCCCCGGTACTAAATCGGGAACGACTTTTCGGGTGAAGGGACGAGGTGTGGCCACGGCTAAAGCTAAGGGAGATCTTTTAGTTACTGTCGAGATAGCAGTGCCTTCTGAAGTGACTCCAAAAGAACAAGCTGCGCTTGAGGCATTGCGTGAAGTAACAGACTGGTCTCCGCGCGACTATGTTGAAGAGGGGGAAAAATAATGGCTTCAATGTCTTCCGCGTCAGACCCAACTAGAGCGGTTTACGTGATCTCTGTTGCAGCTGAGTTAGCGGGTGTCCACGCGCAAACGCTACGGATATACGAAAGGAAGGGTCTGCTTGAGCCGGCTCGGACTCCAGGCGGCAGTCGTAGATACAGCGAGATAGATATCGCGCTTCTGCGGCGTATCCAAGAATTAACAAACGAAGGCTTGAATTTGGCTGGCGTAAAACGTGTTCTTGAACTTGAGCAACGCTTAGCAAGGATCGAGTCAGAGCTGCAAGAATTACGCTCTACAGCAGCGACAACTTTGATGGAAGCTCGTCGAGAATACAGACGAGATCTCGTTCCTCTCAGACAATCGGTTGTTCCATGGCTCGACCCTAGGCGCCGCCGATAACGCGTGCGAGATAAATCTTGTCTGAAAACCCAAGATCGTCGCTAATTCGTCCTAGAAATTCTCTCCTCCTCAATTAGGATCAGACAACGTCAACAGCTGACGTTTGGAGCTACCCGTGCCGGGATCAATAGTGGTGGGTACACAGTGGGGCGATGAAGGCAAAGGCCGAGTCGTAGATGTGGTTGCGAGAGAATGCGCTCATGTCGTTCGCTATCAAGGTGGACATAACGCGGGCCACACTCTTGTTGTCGATGGAGAAACGTTTGCCTTGCAACTTATTCCGAGCGGGATCTTGTATGACCATGTAGTGCCAATAATTGGGAATGGCGTTGTTGTTGACCCATATGTGTTGCTGGCGGAGATTGATGCTTTAAGCGAAAAGGGTGTTGATTGTGCGCGTCTGATGCTGAGCCCCCAAGCGCATTTGGTGCTCCCGTATCATCAAATCCTCGACGAATTAGCTGAAGCACAGCTCGGTGCAAACAAGATTGGGACAACGAAGCGGGGTATTGGCCCGGCTTATGCAGATAAAGCTTCGCGTATAGGGATTCGGGTAGAAGATTTACTTGATCCGGATCATTTGCGTCTCCGTCTAAATAGTGCGTTAGCTGAACGAAACGTGCTACTTCGGGATGTATACGGGCATGAAGGCGTGGACCCCGATGCTTTGGCAGACGAATTAATTCGAGAAGTAGCGCCCCGCGTGGCTCCATATATAGGCGACACAATCGGGCATCTGCATGAGGCTCTTCATGCTGGGCAACGTGTTCTATTCGAAGGAGCGCAAGCTACTTTCCTTGATCTGGACCATGGAACCTATCCCTTTGTCACTTCATCAAATCCTGTTGCGGGTTATGCGCTTGTTGGTTCGGGTATTGGACCCGGGGCTATCGATCAAGTCATTGGCATCGCTAAGGCTTATTTGACCCGAGTTGGATCTGGGCCATTTGTAACAGAATTGAATGACGAGGTAGGTGATCTTCTTGTGGACGTTGGTCGCGAGTACGGGACGAACACTGGAAGACGTCGCCGAGTTGGCTGGTTTGATGCAGTTATGGCGCGGCAGGCTGTGAGATTAAACGCCTGCACGGAAATTGCTCTCACAAAACTCGATGTTCTCGACCAGTTGGAGACAATCAAGGTTTGTGTTGCCTATGAAGTAGACGGTCAGAGGTACGAGTATCTTCCGCACCTTCGCCGGATGCACGACCGAGCACAGCCCGTCTATGCAGAATTTCCTGGTTGGCAAAGAGATCTCTCGGAAGTAACGAAACGCGAAGATTTGCCGAGAGAGGCTGTTGAGTACATCTCATTTCTAGAACGCCAAATGGGGGTACCAGTGCGATTTGTATGCGTAGGTCCAGGACGCGAGCAATATTTGCGGTTTGCGGCATGAAAGTTTGCGTCGTCGGATCTGGCGGACGCGAGCATGCATTTGTAGAGACCTTGTCTCGCGATGCGGAAGTAATAATTACTCCAGGCTCGCTAGCGGTGCCTGAAAGTACTGATAAACCGCCAATTGAAGTCGACGCGGACTTGTTCGTAATAGGTCCGGAAATTCCACTGGTTGATGGGTTAGCAGATGAGTTGCGTTCACGAGGGCACAAAGTATTTGGCCCTGGTTCGGATGGCGCTTTATTAGAAGGGTCGAAGGCCTGGATGAAAGATGTTGTTCATGCAGCGGGGGTGCCGACAGCCCGCTACGGGTCTTTCGAATCGTCGCAAGTGGACCGAGCCATTGAGTTTTTATCGTCAATGAGCCCACCGTTCGTAATTAAGACAGACGGGCTCGCTGGCGGTAAAGGAGTTCTGGTAACTGATAATTACAGTGACGCAAAAGCGGATATCGAAACAAAGTTAGCTGGCCTTTCCTTTGGTGATGCGGGCCGTCGAGTGATAATCGAAGAAGGTTTGCGAGGCCCTGAACTTTCTCTGTTTGCTATTTGTGACGGTCAGAAAGCGGTTTTAGTCCCGACCTCGGCTCAAGATCACAAACGCCTAGGTAATGGAGATTTAGGTCCGAACACGGGCGGGATGGGTTGTTACTCACCAATACCAGAAATACAAAGATCTCAGCTTGACGACCTTATGGAAATCGCAGTGCACCCCACGGTTGAGGAATTAAAGAACCGCAATATTGATTACCGGGGTGTGCTATTCGCTGGGTTCATGATGACCGAGGACGGTCCCAAACTTCTAGAATTTAACGTCCGATTCGGTGACCCTGAGGCTCAAGTAATACTTCCGCGCCTCAGAGGAAACTTTGCTGAAATCTTGATGGAAGCCGCAGAAGGCAACTTAAGTACTGTGCCAACTGTTGATGATGATGCGATGGTGACCGTCGTTCTTGCTTCAGAGGGCTACCCGAGCAAGCCGATAACTGGTCACGTAATTCTCGGTGTTGACGCAGCGCTGGCGATAGATGGTGCGAGTGTCTACTTTGCTGGCGTAGACAAAAATGAGAACGGTGAGCTAATTACAAATGGTGGACGTGTTCTAAACGTCTGTGGTCGGGCTTCGAGCTTAGAGAAGGCACGAGCTATCGCGTACCAGGCTGTCGAACTCATCTCTTGGGAAGGTATGCAGTACCGAACTGATATCGGTGCTTCAGTTCAAACGGAAATTGATTAGGAGGAAAAATGAAGGTAGCGATACTCATGGGCTCACCTCGTGATGACGAAAAGATGGCTGGAGCTTCCGAGATGCTTACTCGCTTTGGAGTGGAGCATGAAGTTCACGTCATGTCCGCGCATCGAACGCCGGAGGAGGTGGCTGAGTTTGCATCTAATGCCAGAAGTAACGGGTTCGGCGTCATTATCTGCGGAGCTGGTATGGCTGCCCATCTTGCGGGAGTCGTTTCGGCGCACACAACAATTCCAGTCATAGGGGTTCCGCTTTCCGGTGGCATCAGTGGAGGAATGGATGCCCTCCTATCGACAGTACAAATGCCTAGGGGGATACCAGTTGCCACTGTTGCAGTTGATGGCTCCGCTAATGCAGGTGTATTAGCAGTTGAAATATTGTCGCTAAGCAATGGCGATTTAGTGGCGCAGCTTCAGCGATTTAGGGATGAAGGTGCAAGGTGACAAATGAAACCCTGCCGATATCCAATGTGCTGGCCAGCAGATATGCATCCAGCGAAATGGTTGGAATTTGGTCAGCGGAAAGAAAAGTCGTATTAGAACGCGAACTCTGGATAGCAGTTCTTGAAGCGCAAAACGAATTGGGTATTGATATCCCGGAGCAAGTACTTGAGGCTTACCGGTCAGTAAAAGAGGTTGTGGACTTAGGCTCAATCAACCAGCGCGAACGGGTGACGCTTCATGACGTTAAAGCGCGAATTGAAGAATTTTCGTCGCTGGCAGGGTTTGAGCATATCCACAAGGGGCTCACCTCAAGAGATCTGACTGAGAACGTTGAACAACTTCAAATAAAGCAGTCTCTGATCCTTGTGCGCGATCGGGTGGTCGCTGTTTTAGCGAGACTTGCTGAATTAGCAGCGCATCATCAGAAAACGGTTATCACTGGACGATCTCACAACGTGCCTGCCCAAATGACTACCTTGGGAAAGCGATTTGCAAACATCGGGCAGGAGATGCTGGTTGCTTTTAGCCGGATTGAAGAACTCATAGAGCGCTATCCATTACGCGGTCTTAAAGGACCAGTTGGGACCCAGCAGGACTTGCTTGATCTTTTTGAAGGTGACCAAAAAAAAGTCGAGACTTTAGAGCGCAGGGTTGCGAGCCAACTTGGGTTCGAGAATGTCATGGGTGCTGTCGGACAGGTATATCCGCGATCTTTAGATCTCGATGTTGTCAGTTCGTTAGTCCAAGCGATGAGCCCAATGGGCAATGTAGCTCTTCAGATTCGGTTGATGGCTGGTTTGGATCTTGCAACGGAAGGGTTCAGCGAAGGACAAGTCGGTTCCTCTGCTATGCCTCACAAAATGAATAGCCGTTCAGCGGAACGGATCAATGGTCTCGGAGTCGTACTTCGAGGGCACCTAACAATGGTTTCGGCGATAGCCGGGGATCAATGGAATGAAGGAGACGTGAGTTGCTCGGTTGTTCGTCGGGTCGCTCTGCCTGATGCTTTTTTTGCAATTGATGGCGCGATAGAAACAACGTTGACGGTTCTGGATGGTTTCGGTGCCTACGAGCATGCAATTCAAAGAGAGCTGGAGCACTATCTTCCATTTTTGGCCACGACACGAATATTGATGGGAGCGGTAAAGGCCGGCGCAGGCCGCGAAGAAGCCCATGAAGTAATTAAGGAACATGCAGTTGCGGCTGCTTTATCTGTGAGAGAGACGGCTTCAGGCGAAAATGATCTGCTTGCTCGCCTTGCTTCGGATCAAAGGCTGCCTTTGGAGGAGCATGAGATCCAAGCGATTTTGCAGGACCCGGAGGTATTCATTGGGCTTGCTGATGCACAGATATTGGACTTTCTTTCGTCTGTAACAAAAATAAATTCAAAATATCCAGGGGTAGGGTCCTACCGTCCGTCCCCCATTCTCTAGTAGAGAAGAGATGTGAACGAACTCGAATTACTACACAGTGGCAAAGTAAGAGAGATGTACGTTGTCGATGAGCGGCATCTTCTTATGGTTGCGAGCGATCGAATTTCCGCATTTGACGTGGTCTTCAACGAACCAATTCCCGATAAGGGGCGTGTACTCAGTGCGATGACGGTTTGGTGGGCTGACTATCTAAAATCGATTGCGCCAACGCATCTAGTGTCCTCCAATCCAGTGGACTTTCCTGAGGCAGCTAAGCGTCCCGACTGGGCCGGAAGGGCCCTACTTGTGCGACGAGCCGAGATGCTCCCACTTGAGTGCATTGTTCGGGGTTACATAACAGGGTCGGCTTGGAAGGAATACCAAAGTTCTGGGACTATGCACGGCACTCCGTTGCCGGAAGGACTGGCTGAAGCCCAACAGCTCCCCGAACCAGTATTTACTCCCTCGACAAAAGCTACTGAAGGTCATGACATAAATATCAGTTACGACGAGGCTATTGAAATAGTTGGAGTTGAACTAGCGGAGAAAGCTCGCTCGATCTCAATTAACGCTTACCGTCTTGCCTCTGAGCACGCGGCTAAGAACGGGGTGATAATCGCGGATACTAAATTCGAATTAGGTGTAGTTGATGGCGAGCTGGTGATTGCAGATGAGTTACTCACTCCTGATTCCTCTCGCTTTTGGCCAGCAGAAAATTGGACTCCGGGCGTGACGCCTGTGTCGCTCGACAAGCAGCCAGTTCGAGATGCCACTGAAGCAACTGGGTGGGATAAGTCGCCTCCTCCTCCTCCTTTAGCCGAAGAGACAATTCGTGCGACGCGTGACCGTTATGTCGAAGCTTATGAACGGATAACCGGTGAGTCATTCGATAATTGGATCGGGAATAGCTAATGCGATTTGAAGTCAAAGTTGAAGTTGTTCCGCGAGATGGTATCGCCAATCCGGAAGGCGCAACGATTGAGCGAGCCCTCCCGGCTTTGGGCTTTGTAAATGCCGGAAATGTGCGAGTTGGCAAAGTTATTCAGCTTCAAGTCGAAGCAGAATCAGCTGAAAGTGCCGAGCGGGTAGTTGAAGATATGTGCAATCGGTTTTTGTCCAATCCTGTTATTGAGAATGCGACGGTAGAGGTTCTTTAATCGTGAGCAAAGTGATTGGGGTAGTTCGGTTTCCGGGCACAAATTGCGAGTTCGATACCATCGATGCACTTCAGATACTTGGCGCTGAAACAAAAATTCTTTGGCATGGGGATCGAGATATAGCAAATGTTGATTCGGTGATTATTCCGGGTGGATTCGCTCACGGCGATTATCTTCGTTGTGGCGCAATCGCTCGATTCTCACCGGTTATGGATGCTGTGAAGAGTTTCGCTAAGGACGGCGGCCCAGTTCTTGGGATCTGCAATGGATTCCAAGTTTTGACAGAGGCAGGTTTACTCCCTGGAGCGCTGCAAAAAAATGTTGGGATGAAATTTCTCTGCTCGATGCAAACATTGGAATTCGTGTCGACATCTAACATTCTTGGCGCGAATGCCCTCCAAGGTGATTCCTTGCGTATCCCCATCAATCACTTCGAGGGGAATTATGTGTGTGAAGAGCGGGTCCTTAAAGAACTTGAAGAGCGCAACCAAATAGTATTTCGATATGCAGAGAACCCGAATGGCTCAATTGCTGACATCGCGGGAATAAGTAATTTGGAAGGAAATGTCGTCGGCATGATGCCGCATCCCGAAAGAGCGACATCGCCACTTCTAGGCTCAACCGATGGCATAGCACTTCTAAACTCTCTGGTAGGTGGGTCAGCCGCGCAATCGGTCTAGCAAAGCTATTTCGCCGTTAGGCTATTGCTCGACGAGAACATCATGCGAAGATTTGTCGGTATTTATAACGCAGAAAATGGCCTCTCAGGAGAGCTTCGATACGTCCTAGGGAAGTTGACTTCAAACAAATCTAAGAAATGCGAACTCTGCGAAATTACTCATGGACTGAATCCGTTTGGGAAACCATCGTGGAAGAAGGAGCTTTCTAATACAACGGTGGATTTTCACTTGCTTCACAAAAATGAAGCAACCAATCAACAAATCGAAGCTACTTCCGGTCTTCCGTCTATTCTCGAATTCTCAGACCATGCCTGGATCGAAGTCTTTGACGCCCGGGCGATAGCAGAGATGAACGGATCTCCTTTTCAATTGTTTCAAGCTATAAGAGGCTGCTGAATCTGTTTCATTTGGCAAATTGAGTAGGGATGTATCCATTCGTTTCTCGGCTGGCCGGCTAGGTTTAGGACGTGAGCACGGCTCCCCAAGATTCATCAGTTCATCGTGCGCTTGGGCTGAGTGATGACGAATATCATCAGATTTATAAGTTGTTGGAACGACATCCAAATCATCTCGAATTAGCTATGTATTCGGTCATGTGGTCGGAACATTGTTCGTACAAGTCATCAAAAATTCATCTAAAGCGCCTTCCAACCGAGGCGCCTTGGGTACTCGTCGGTCCGGGTGAGAACGCGGGTGTCATCGATGTCGGTGACAACATTGCACTAGCAATCCGGATTGAAAGCCATAACCACCCGTCCGCTATTGAGCCTTATCAAGGCGCCGCTACCGGGGTCGGTGGCATTTTGAGAGACATTTTTACAATGGGTGCTAGGCCTATCGCAGTAATGGATCCTCTGAGATTCGGTCCACTGGACGACCCCCGAAGCCGATGGATCGCGGAGGGTGTAATCAGTGGCGTGTCGGGCTATGGCAATAGTGTCGGAGTGCCAACCGTTGGAGGGGAAGTCGTTTTCGACGAAACTTATAAGGGCAATCCTCTAGTGAATGTTCTCGCAATGGGCATCTTGCCGGTGGAGCGTCTGGTTTTGGGGCAGGCGAGCGGGGTCGATAATCTAGCAATTTTGCTTGGCGCGTCTACAGGGCGAGATGGTATTGGTGGAGTCAGCGTTTTGGCTTCAGCAGGTTTCGATGAGAACGTCGATGACGCAGACAAAAGGCCGAGTGTTCAGGTCGGAGATCCTTACGAAGAGAAACGTTTGTTAGAAGCTTGCCTTGAGCTTTTAGATGAGGGTTTGGTCACCGGCATACAAGATCTCGGAGGAGCGGGGATCACTTGTGCGACAAGCGAGACGGCTTCGCGAGGCGGCGCTGGTATGGATGTCGATATATCTGCAATTCACTCTCGCGAAGAAGGGATGGAACCCTTTGAGCTAATGACCTCTGAATCGCAGGAAAGAATGCTTGCAATTGTTGAGCCTCACAATGTTGACCGGGTGCTTGAAATTTCCAGGCAATGGGAAGTGCAGGCGAGTGTCATAGGCCGTGTCACGGGAACGGGGCAGCTGACCATACGGAATGGTCTTGAGGGCGAGACTCTCGCTAATGTCCGTGCATCTACGCTTCATGATGATGCGCCGGAATATAACCGGCCCCTTGCTCCGCCCCCAAATTTGGCCGAACGCCGATCGCAAGATGCCTCGCAAGGCCCAGTTGACTTGCAGAGTGATTTGATCCGTCTTATTTGTGATCCATCTTGGGTTTATAGCCAATACGACCATCAATTGTTCCTGAATACCGTTGTCGGACCGGGTGCTGATGGAACTCTGTTGCGTCTCCGGGACCCGAAGACTGGACGAGAAACCGGCCGCGGTATTGGGTTATCGACCGACGGCAATCATCGCTGGTGTCACGTAGATCCTCGGCTGGGAACGACGATGGTAGTTGCCGAAGCGGTAATGAATATAGCGTGCGTTGGAGCTACGCCTCTTGCAGTGGTGAATTGTCTCAATTTTGGAAATCCGGAACATTCTGAAGTTATGTGGCAACTCTCAGAAGCCGTCGATGGCATGGCTGCAGCGTGCGTTGCGTTTGATTCGCCAGTAGTTGGCGGAAATGTGAGCTTATATAACGAAACGAATGGCCACGACATAGCACCGACTCCGGTCGTCGGGGTTGTAGGCATGCACCCTAATTTAAAGAATCGGCCGCCTGGCATGGCTCTTTCCTCTGGGATGGCTCTGGTTTTGCTAGGTAATGATGCCGACTTAGATACGGCTATGGGAGGCAGCCGATGGGCATGGGAAATAGGGGGGTGTAAAGATGGCAGGCTCCCCGAATTTGATCTGGATCAAGCTGTACGGACGGCTTCCTTTGTTGCGTCTTTAGTGCAGGAAGGTCACTGTCGCGCAGTGCACGATATTGGCGAAGGTGGCATCGGTGTCGCTGTCGCGGAGATGGCGATAGCTGGGCGCATAGGTATTCGAGTGTTTGGCTATGACGACCATGTATCTATGTTCAATGAGTCCGGTGGGCGGGTTTTAGTTGGGATAGGGCTAAGCGAAATAGATGAGTTCTTGGAAAAGGCAGAAAGCGCGCGAATCCCCGCAAGAAAAATCGGTGAATCAGGGGGTTCAGTGGTCCAGTTCGGTGAGGCCGAACCGATGCCGGTCGCAAGTTTAGAAACTGCAGCTCGGCGGCAACTGCGAGATGCTTTAGGTCGGGGCACGGTTAATTCGTGATGCTCGCCGAAAACGGGGTTGAGGTCAACAAACCACGCGAAGCATGCGGAGTATTCGGGGTTTTGGCTCCTGGTAGCCCTGTTGCACATATGTCATACCTGGGTTTGTATGCACTCCAACATCGAGGGCAAGAATCTGCGGGAATTGCGGTCAGTGATGGGCACAGCGTCACCGTCGTTAAGGACATGGGGCTTGTGTCGAGCGCGTTCGATGATCGAATCCTGGCTGCATTGGAAGGTGAAATTGCGATCGGACATACCCGTTACTCAACGACAGGATCGAGTTCTTGGCGTGCTTCGCAGCCCTTTTACCGTGATGTAGGAAATCTTGAGTTCGCTCTAGCCCACAATGGGAATCTGGTCAACACAGAAGATCTGGCTAACGAAGCCGGGATGCTTGAGGGAACTGTTACAAGTGACAGCGACTTGGTAGCTGAGTTGATAGCGATTGAACTAGCAAGCGCCGAAGCTCCAGAAGGCAATGAGCTGCCATGGGCCTTAGAACGCGTACTCCCCAGACTCCGGGGCGGTTTTTCCTTTGTTGTTATGGACCGAGATCACTTGATCGGGGTTAGAGGCCCAGAAGGGTTTTGGCCGTTATGTCTTGGCCGCCTCGATAACGGATGGGTAGTGGCATCTGAAAGCCCGGCCTTGGACACTGTCGGCGCCCACTTTGTTCGTGAGATCGATCCAGGAGAAATGGTCGTTGTCGACCACTCAGGATGGCGTTCCCAACAACCATTTGAAAATCCGGATCCCAAGCTCTGCGTATTCGAATTTGTTTACTTCTCGCGGCCCGACACTGTTCTATATGGTCGAAATGTTCACTCTTCGCGCCAAAGAATGGGTGAAGAACTGGCAGATCAGGCTCCTGTTAGAGCGGACCTTGTTATGCCCGTGCCTGAATCAGGGATTCCTGCGGCGCAAGGTTTTGCTCGGGCAAGCGGTATCCCCTATCGCGACGGACTTGTAAAAAATAGATATATCGGAAGAACGTTTATTGCTCCGTCGCAAGAAATGCGCGCACTGGGGGTCAAAATGAAATTGAACCCAATCCGCCACAACATTGAAGGTCAACGCCTTGTTGTCGTCGATGACTCGGTCGTTCGTGGAACAACAACTCGTGCAATTGTCCAAATGCTCAAAAGTTCTGGCGCCGCAGAGGTTCATTTGCGCATATCTTCCCCGCCCTACCGATGGCCCTGCTTTTATGGCATGGATACAGGAACAAAATCGGAGTTGATGGCGGCCAACCTTACGATGGAAGAAATCCAGGAATACCTAGGCGTTAACTCAATTGCGTACTTGGAATTAGATCGGCTTGTCGATGCAACAGGCGCGCCCGGGGCCGGGTTTTGCACGGCTTGTCTTGATGGTGACTATCCGGTCGAAATTCCCGTCTCGCTTAATAGCGAGGTTGTAATTACCCAAAAAGATGAACGCGATGGTGGCTTTGTCTCGGCGGTTCAGATGGGTTTCCAAGAATGAAACCCGAAATCAGTTATGCAGATTCAGGAGTAGACATAGACGCAGCTGATGACGCAGTAAGGAGATTAACGCCTCACGCTCAATCGACTTTCCGACCTGAGGTCCTAAGCGAAGTTGGAGGATTCGGTTCTGTTGTAGCGATACCGGCAGGCTACAAAGAACCGGTTCTAGTTTCGGGTAACGACGGAGTGGGGACAAAGCTTTTGGTGGCCCAAAAGTTAGGTAAATTAGACACCATTGGGATCGATCTCGTCGCAATGTGTGTGGACGATATCGTCACTTCAGCCGCTGAGCCGTTGTTCTTCCTAGATCAGATAACAGTGGGTGCAGTTAATGCTGCAGTTATCGAGCAATTGGTCATCGGGATGGCGGCGGGCTGCAGTGAGGCAGGGTGCTCTTTAACTGGTGGTGAGATAGCAGAACATCCAGGATCGATGGCTGCGGATGATATCGATATCTCCGGTTTTGCAGTGGGTGTTGCGGAACGATCTGAAATACCCAGCCATGACGCTGTAGTGGCAGGCGATGTGCTGGTCGGCATAGCTTCCCCTGGCATACGTTGCAATGGTTACAGTTTGGCTCGACAGGTCCTTATGGATGACCGTTCAATGGATGATCCAGCCTGGATTGGAGCGGATCGTTCTATTGGGGACGAACTGTTGCGTCCCTCTGTTATCTACGCTCCGACTGTGTTGCAAGCCTTTAAGGGCTTTGGTGTTCGCGCCGCCGCGCACATAACGGGAGGTGGTCTTGCCGGAAACTTGCGAAGGGTTATCAACGATAATGTTTCGATCGAATTAGACCTAAACCGATGGCCGCGTCCACGCATCTTTGAAGAGATTGCTAGCCGTGGCCCGGTATCCGAGGCTGAAATGCGCAAAGTGTTTAATTTAGGAGTGGGCATGGTCTTGGTCAGCCCCCCTGAACAAGCAAAGCCCATTATCGAATTGGCAAATCGTAATGGCCACGACGCATGGCTTATTGGGCAGATAGCCCGGGGTAACGGCGATGTAAGGTGGTCGGAAGATGGTTGAGCTCGATAAGCGCCGTCGAGATTTGCGAGACCATCTCTTGGAACATGCTGTTCGTACAGGAGACTTTACTCTCAAATCTGGGCGAAAGAGCTCTTGGTTTATTGATGGAAAACAAACAGCGTGTGACCCAATCGGTATCAGATTGATTGCAGACCTCGTGCTCGAGGAATTAAAAGATATCGACGCAATTGGCGGGTTAACTATGGGCGCTGATCCGGTTGCATACGGCGTAGCTGGCATCGGCGCCGATCGTGGAATTCCAATTCGAAGTTTCAGTGTCAGAAAAGAATCGAAAGATCACGGGGTCGAAGGACGTATCGCAGGCGCTCTCCGAAAGGGCGACCGTGTTGCCATTACAGAAGATGTCGTAACCAGGGGTGTATCGCCCCTCCAGGCTGCTGAGGCCGTGCGAGCCTTTGGCGCTGACCCAGTGATGATTATCGCAGTAGTTGATAGAGGCGGCACCTGCCAGGCGCTCGCTGCTGAGCAAGGCTTAAAGTTTTTCCCCCTGCTCACTGCCAATGATTTGGGATTTAATTTCGAGGGCCCCTGAAAACAAATCTGGAACTCTGTTTGGACTAACAGCGTTATCCCGCCACACTGGGGTGCTTCCCTTCGCACCTGGAGACTCAATGTCCCGACCAACCGCCGCATTTTCAGCAACCTTAGAAGTCGATCTGGCGCACGAACCCGGCACCCTAGGCCGGTTGTGCACAGCAATTGGAGACGTAGGCGGGAATATCCGCAGTTTGCGCGGGTTTAGCGTCACAGGCGGCTCACTGCGTGAAGAAGTAGTTGTTGATGCAGCAAGCGAAGCTCACGTGCAGGAAATTTGTGATGCTGTGAATGGGCTCGAGGGCATCAGCGTTATTACCGCTGTCGACCGCACCTTTAAGATTCATGAAGGTGGAAAACTGGAGACAGTCAGCAGGATCCCACTAAGAGATGCTGATGACCTTTCGATGGCATATACCCCGGGTGTCGCTCGCGTGTGCATGGCTATTCATGAAGATGAAAGCTCATCTCACGACTTTACGATCAGAAAAAATACAGTTGCCATCGTCAGCGACGGCACTGCTGTTTTAGGTTTAGGTGATATCGGGCCAGCGGCGGCAATGCCCGTTATGGAAGGCAAAGCTCTCCTTTTCAAGGAATTTGCAGGCGTGGATGCGTTCCCGATCTGTTTGGATGTTGAAACTCCCGAGCAAATTGTTGAAACGGTGATCCGACTAGCGCCCACTTTTGGAGGGGTGAATCTGGAGGACATTGCAGCACCCGGAGCCTTCGAAGTTGAAGAAGCGCTTCGAGATGCTTTAGATATTCCTGTGTTCCACGATGATCAGCATGGAACAGCGGTAGTTGCTCTAGCAGCACTTGAAAATGCGGTCCGTATTACTGGCAAAACCTTTAATAATTTGCGCTGTGTCATCTTGGGTGCCGGTGCAGCAGGGGTTGCGTGTGCCAAGATTTTATTGGGCCGCGGTATTGGCGATGTAATTGTTTGCGACCGTCAGGGAACTATTCACCCAGGCCGGGACGGATTGAACTCATCGAAAGAATGGCTAGCCCATAACACGAACGTTGAAAAGATCGCCGGCTCAGTTGGAGATGCGATGGCTGGCGCCGACGTCTTCATGGGTCTCAGTGGGCCAGGGCTTGTGGGTAGAGACGATGTCGCAGCAATGGCTGACCAACCCATCGTCTTCGCTATGGCTAATCCTGACCCTGAAATTTTACCTGAGGAAATCGGCGATCTAGCGGCGATCGTTGCGACAGGGCGCAGTGATTATCCCAATCAAATCAATAATGTTCTGGCGTTCCCGGGCATCTTCCGCGGAGCATTCGACGCAGGCGCTTGCGATATCACCGAGGGCATGAAAATAGCGGCTGCATCAGCTATCGCTGCCGCGGTGCCAAGCGATGATCTTTCGCCAGAACTTATCATTCCAACAGCGTTTGACAGGTCTGTTGTCCCAGCGGTATCGGCCGCTGTAGCAATGGCGGCTCAAAATGACGGCGTGACGCGTAATTAATTTTTTAATGCGTTGCCCGCTGGGTAATTTCGAAAGTTGGAAGGTCGGGGGCTGAAGCCCCCGACCTCCAAAGGTGGTCGGGACCGGCGTCGATCCGGTGACCTCACGCTTTTCAGGCGCGCGCTCTGCCAACTGAGCTACCCGACCGCGGTCCCGACGGGATTTGAACCCGCGACCTCCGGCTTGACAGGCCGGCGTGAACTCCAGACTTCACCACGGGACCAACCGTGCATGCCCGGAATAATTCAAGGCAAGAAGAGAATTCTGGCGGGAGCAATGTCGTATTGCAACCTCGGAGGCCTTATAAACCGTTGGGCGGTGTTTTAATCTCGTGCGGTTCAAGTGGACGCATTAATAATTCCATGGCGTTCCAAAGCGTTCTTGAGATTGGATCGAACGCAATCGGGAACAAAAGCCCCACTGGAGCCGCTAACAAAAGAAGGAATTTGGTTGGAGTATCGATGCCGAAAACTAAGAGAGCGAATACGACCGCCATAAGAACTACTGCGGCGCTAACCACTGTGTTCACCGCAACAGCTCCAAGAGAGTGGCCCTCCATCCGCTCGAAACGTAAATCACATCTGGGACAGTTGTCCAACATTGAAAACATGCCGAATTTTCTAAAGAGTCCCCTATGCCCGCACGCAGCGCAGGCCAAAGTGATTCCTCGCCACAAGATTTTAATCATTTCGAGAGGATGCGCTTTAAAGGGTTTGCAAGATTCCCTCGTTTCCCAATTTTAAGGCCATCGAGATTACGCCAACTAGCCAAGGCTTGTAGCTCATGTGCAAGGCTCTCCGCAGTTTCCTGATCGACGGTTCGACCCTCACCGTATGCACCGCGTACTTCCAAAATGTTTTTCTCTGAATTTGCCTTTACGTCGACGCGAGCTCTGAGCTTGTTGCGATCTAGAAAAGGAAGGACGTAATACCCGTGTATCCGCTTTTCAGCAGGGATATATATTTCAAGTCGGTAGTCGAAGTCGAACAACCTACGTGCCCTTGGTCGAAACCAAACAAGCGGGTCAAAGGGGCTTAGTAATACGGACCGAGATGTTGTTTTCTCAAAAGATGTTTTTGGGTGCAGATAGCCGGGGCGGTCCCAGCCTTCAACGACGACTTCACGTAATAACTTGTCCTCCGCTAGCTCGCCTACTCTTTTCTTGCCCTCAACCTTTGGCAAGCGGTGATAATCAACTAAATCTTCCGCAGTCGCGACTCCTAAATGACGAGAAGCTTTCAGAATCAACTCCCTTTGAGCTTGATTAGCGGGCAGAGCACTCCCTAAGATCTCCGCCGGCAATACGCGTTCGGAAAGATCATAAAAACGCGTAAAATTTTCTCGGTGGCTCACAGCGACTGCGCCTACCCAAAAGAGCCATTCCAGAGCAATCTTGGTATCAGACCAACTCCACCATGAACCTTTCTTTTTTTGACTACCAAGTTGGCCTGCGCTCGAAGGTCCCAAGTCACGGATTTTCTCGTGGACAGCTTCCACGAATTTTCGGTTGTTAGTAACAAAATCCCAAATCCCCTTCCAAACTTTTCCGCTTTGCGCCTCCTGCATCCTCCATTTAAAGAGCGGCCAGTCCTGCACCGGTAGATAACTGGCTTCGTGGCACCAATATTCGGTTAGGTCTCTGCGCTTGTAGGCGGAACGATTTAATACCTCGAGAAGTCTCTCCTGAGAACTCCCCAAGCGGGATCGCAGGACAAGTAGATGGGATCGCGCAACTACGCTGACAGCATCTATCTGCAGGACTCCAATATCTTGGAAGGTTCGCCGGAGCGCGTAGATATTGAGCTCTTTTGATACCAACTTGCCTGACTGTTGAAGCCCCTGTGCTGCTAAGGCAATTGATCTAGCTTGATAAGCCGACAGCTCTTCCGCTTTTGGTCCAGGCATCTCGCTATCGACACCTGGGGGTTGAGCGCCCTATCGCTCTTCCTTGAAAATCACGTGCTGGCGAATAACCGGGTCGTACTTGCGTAGTTCGATCCGCTCACGAGAATTAGTCTTATTCTTCCTCGTGGAATACGTGTACCCAGTTCCTGCCGTCGACTTCAGCTTAATTACTGGCCGTTTGTCACTCTTTGCCATCAGATTTTCTCCCCACGACGACGCAGATCGGCCAATACCGATTCAATGCCTCGCTTGTTAATGATCTTGATGCCTTTTGCGCTTACTGTGAGCGTTACGTGACGCTTCTCGTTTGGCACGTAAAACTTCTTTTTCTGAATATTGGGCCTGAACCACCGTTTATTCCTGCGATGAGAGTGAGAAACGGTGAAACCAGTCGTAGGTGTCCGGCCGGTTACTTGACAAACTTTACTCATGAAATTCTCGCAGGTTTGAGGGGTTGATTGTTAGCGAAAGACGTCGTCTAAGGCTAACAGGGCACTCCGATAATCACCATCGCCAAATACCGGAGCTTGTTACAGGTAGGGAATTATTTTCTCGCCGATTCTCTCCAAGACCTCGTAACGTGGGTCGAAATTAGGAAGAATCATGAGTTGGTCAAGGCCGCTTTCTCCCAGAGCATGGAGGCGGTCAATTATTTGCTCGGCAGTCCCCACGATGCATGTCGCATCGATCAGCTCTGGACTGAGAAACCGTTCTTCTTCAGGCAGCACCCAACAGTTATGACCTGCGTGGATGCGCTGGTGAATTCTTTCTGGATCGTAATCCTCAAGCATCGCCGTGTATTCATCCCAAATATCATTGAGCTTGCTGCCAGGAGCGCGTCCCAGTTGACGGTATTGGTCATAGGAATAGTGCACTGAAGCCATTGCCATAGCTCCGGCCTCAGCTTTAACTCGAGGGCTCTCGATTGTTTCCCCATCGTCGAGAATGACGATTGTGGTTAATGAGCAAGTGAGGTAATCATCCCTGTTGAGATCGCGCCCAGCCTCGACGGCACCGCGCTCAATGAGATCCCATGTTCTGTCCATTACTTGTGCATCAGGAGGTATCGACATAACAGCGCCATCAGCGTGTTTGCCTGCGAGCGCTAAGGACTTAGGGCCAAAACCAGATACGTAAAGCGGAATTGGGTCATCGAAGTTAACAAAACCTTTGTCGGGCATTATGTGCCGAATTGGGCTGACTTGACCATCAAAGAAGTGATCTGCCTCCTCGCCTCGCAGAAGTGGACGTATCGTCGCGAGATACTGGTCGAATTCAGCAATTCTCTGAGGTTTGTGACCCATGATTCGCATAGCGGTATTGCCCGTGCCCAACCCCAGAAAAGTTCTCCCAGGTGCTATGGCGTTAATCGTTGCGATGGATGCAGCAGTAACTGGAGCAGGGCGCGTACCCGAGACAGAAACCCCGGTGCCTAAGTTGATTGTTGAGGTGCGATCTGCAGCAAGAGCCAATGTTGCGTAGCAATCTGACCAAAGCATATGACTGTCTGCTATCCACGCATGAGAGAAGCCGAGCTTCTCGGCGCTAACTATGTAATCGATATCTTGGATGTGAGAAGCAACGCAAACGCCGATGTCCATGTTTGCACCATAGAACAGATTTGCTACTGCTCGCCGACCGCAAACAGCCCACCTTCACGGGAGCCAATGTAGATTCGCCCATCCCAGACTGCTGGCGTCGCTTCGATACAACCGCCCAGTTCAATGCGCCAAATTTCGATGGGCTCTATTTCCGGATTCTGTACGTCGTATGCCCTCAAATACCCCCCACAATCACTGACTATTAAAATGTCACTCACGACTACCGGTGAGCTCCAGAGTGGACCCTCGAGACGTTTTGTCCAAAGAACTTCTCCTGAATTGCGATTAACTGAGATCAAGCGGCCAGAATTCGTGGTGACGAAAAGAACATTCTTGTGAAGCGCTGGGGTACTCCAGATCCCCCCCGGGAAAGTGTCTCTTTCATCTAGTGCCCACACCACAGGATCCACTTCCTTTGACGGATCGAGTTTTACTAGTTGACCCACCTCGTGAGACCGATCGGTTTGTCTTTCATACTCCGCCGCTACGTAAAGGAAGCCTGATTTGTCGATCACGATAGTTGCGTCTACGTCGTCGCCCATCCACCAGCGAAACTCTCTTGTGGGCTCTTTCCCAATCTCGAGCGGACTTAGGTCCCATCCCTGGACTAATCCTCCAGAGTTCGCAAACCAAATGGTGTTGCCGGAGACTACGACTGAATTCTCTATCGATACATTGTTGTCACCTAACGCATCAAGTAATTCATCATCCCAAGCTGGTGATTGGAAAACTATTTCGGGCGCAACGTGGACTTTGCCAGATGCATCGAAAGATCGGTTCAGGCGCACTATATGAAGCCAGCTGTTTTCGCCGCCGACTAATAGATGGTCTTTGATCACCAAAGGTGCTCCATCCCAATCATCGTTCCACATCATCGGGTGCACCTGATCGCCGGCGAGATGCCACAGTTCATCCAATTCATCTTCGCGATCAAAAGCCAGAATTCTCAATTTTCCGTCTCTAGATCCGCTGTAAATAAGTGGGAAGCCATCTGGATCAACAGTCAGCGAACCCTTCACTATGTCTCCGGTAAGGAAGGGCTGCTTAACGGGTTTACCGGTGTCAGCGTTAAGTAAATGAATGTGACGGTCGTATGCACCGATTGCTACGAGGGTTCGGTCATCTTGCTCCCAAACAGCGGGCTGTCCTGTCCAACCGATCCCGCACCAGTTGGTTGTTCGACCGCCGGTAGTCGATAACGAACACAGTCGTCCTTCTTCTGGGAATCGCCATAGAACCTCCGGCATCAGCGGAACGGGTCCCCGTCCATACCAACTCCGAGTCGGGGAACCACGAAATGTCAAAACGCCCTCAACTTTGCTACCCCACGGTTGACCTACGCTTGCGGGGTCCCACCAACCCTCGTAAACAGATGTTGTTGGCCTGATCGTTGGAGTTGAAGTGCTGGTCGGGGTGGGAGAGGCCGTTTCGTAAATTGGGGAAATCTTGGAGGTTGTCGAAGGCGAAATGGAAGCTGATATCTCCTGTGCAAGAGTAGAGCGGGTGGGCACAGAATCGTTGACGGTTGTCGTTGAACAAGCAGTCAGTAAAAAAAACAGTGGCGTCAAACGACAGAGTTTCCGAACTAATACTGGACCTACGTTCTTAGTCGAACTGATGTCGATGAAAGCAAAGGTCATGGATCAAAAGATCTTATTGCGTGATCTAGTTGTTTTGGGCGGCTTCAATTCTTATCGAACGTTCATGTTTGGGAAGTACACCTTCATTTAATGTCTGAATCTCGCGTCACCGAAATTAGTGCTGTGGTTGCTGTCGTTGATGACGACAAAAGAATACGTCTTGCTTTAGAGCGGGCTCTAAACGCAGAGGGTTATGAGGTGGTTAGCGGCGCTGACGGTTTTGACGCGCTCCGCATAGTAAAAAAAGCCGACATTTTAGTGCTCGACATAACGATGCCGAATCTGAGTGGGATTGAAGTTTGTAGACATTTGCGCTCGCAGGGATCGGAACTTCCGATTCTGTTGTTGACTGCTCGTCAAGAGACAGAACATCGAGTTGTGGGTTTAGACGCTGGGGCTGACGACTATTTGGCGAAACCGTTTGCGCTC
Source organism: Candidatus Neomicrothrix sp. UBA7388 (assembly GCA_002470695.1). Classification (GTDB taxonomy): domain Bacteria; phylum Actinomycetota; class Acidimicrobiia; order Acidimicrobiales; family Poriferisodalaceae; genus UBA7388. Next base: position 14,492 of record DKNM01000023.1, on the reverse strand, counting down.
GATGAGTTACTAGCTCGGATAAGGGCTCTCTTGCGTCGAAGTAGCAAACAGGGCAAAGTACCTGACCACTCCATTCTCTGCTTTGAAGATCTACGCGTCGACAGGCAAGCTCGGCAAGCTTTTCGGGGAGATGACTTGTTGGACCTCACTCGGACGGAGTTTGAGCTCCTTGAATTATTTCTTGAGCACCCGAATCAGGTCCTCACTAGGGATCAGATATATGACTCTGTCTGGGGGTACGACTCGGCTTTGGCTTCTAATAGTTTGGAAGTTTATATTGGGTATCTTCGCAAGAAGACCGAGCTGGGTAAGCGAGAGAGATTAATCAGAACCGTCAGGGGCGTCGGTTACGTCCTTCGCCAACAATGAGCTTCCGGACCCGGGTTGCACTGCTCGTCGCAGGGGTGGTGGCGATAGCGGTCGCAGGTGTTGCTGGCACCTTTTTATATTTCGCTCGAGCTAAGGCGATCGAGAGTTTGGACGAGCAGCTGCGTTTGCGCGGAAGCACGGCTGCTCAGATAGGTGAAAAGGTAACTGGGTCGCAAGATTTCATTCGCGTACAAGAGTTGAGTCGCATATTTGGGAAGTACACGCCTGATGATGTTCTATTGCAAATCTTTGATGTACGAGGTCGTATATGGGCCAGCAACGTGGATCCACTCCCGATTGGTCGCCGTGATCTCGCCGTTGCTCGGAGACATGTCGGCTATTCCATAGAAACGTCTGAGTTCGATGGCTACCGAATGCGAGTTCTCACTTTGCCCCTTCGAGCCACCGGTCGCGCCGTCATGATTGCTCGGCCTATGGATGAAGTTGACAGCCAGATGGCTGCTCTTTGGGCTGTGAGTCTTCAGATATTTTTTATTGGGGTTGGAGCTGCAGGGTTAACTGGTTTTCTTGTGGCAGGTCGCGTCGTGAGACCAGTAAGGCGACTTCAAGAGGCAGCAACCAAGGTTGCGGTCACCCAAGATATTGACCAACCTATCTCCGTTGACCGAACTGATGAGTTTGGCAAACTTGCATCTAGCTTCAATGAAATGCTCAGTGCGTTAAGTCGGGCTCAAGAACAGCAACGTCGATTAGTGGCAGATGCCAGTCATGAACTTCGCACTCCCTTGACAAGTCTTCGAACGAACCTTGAGTTCATACAACGAAATGAATTGTCGCCCGAAGGTGAGAGATCCGAAGCTATCGATGATGTCCTCTTCGAATTAGATGAACTTACTGGCCTTGTCGCAGAAATGGTTGATTTGGCTACCGACAGGCACCAGATCGACGAAGTTGCCCAGATACAGCTAGACGAATTAGTGGACGCAGTTGTTCAACGACATCGGCGCCGCACAGCCATTGAAATTGAGCTGACTGCAGACTCGAGCCAAATCCTTGTATCACCGGCGCTTGCAGAGCGAGCGGTTTCAAACATGATTGATAATGCAGTGAAGTGGAGCCCGCCGGACTCAAAAGTCCGGGTCGCTGTTCTCAGCGGAGCGGTTATTGTTCGAGATGACGGGCCTGGAATTCCTATGAATGAACGAGAGCGGGTTTTCGAAAGATTTTACCGAACTGAGGAAGCAAGGTCGTTGCCGGGTTCAGGGCTTGGTCTCTCGATTGTGCGTCACGTTGCCGACACTTTCGGGGGTAGGGCACGCATCGTTGACGAAGAGAGAGTCGGTACGACAATCGAACTCGTATTCCCCGAAGTTAGACAAACGTAATAATTGAATTGCTATGTTCAGAACTATTGGCACCCCCAACGGGATTCGAACCCGTGCTGCCGGCGTGAAAGGCCGGTGTCCTAGGCCGCTAGACGATGGGGGCCAGCAGGCCCAGACTAGAGCCCTGACCGCAGGAAACCTCCAATTCCTAGAAGCTACGTCTCAGATACTTGCAACATCAACTAGTTCGCCAAGAAGATGGCTCAAGTAATGATAAATAGCTCGTTGCTGGTGATCGGGGCTATTCGGATCAGCCAGAGACAGTTCTTCTTCTTCACTTACGTCTAAATGCGTGCCCAGCACCAGGCGTAGATCATTGATAATTGTGATCCAGGCACTAAGTGCTTCGGGTTCTAGTTCTTTATCGAACAAGGACTGCTCAACTCTGTCGAGATTAGACAAACGCTTCTCAAGTAATTGGTCTCGCATTGTCTTTTGATACTCACGCTCAAGTTCTTGGTTCTCAGCGTGAGCAGCGGGAAAGAGCCGTCGTATAGACGGATCCAATGGGCCCTCAGAGGAGGTGGATAAGACGAGTTCACGAAGTTGCGCAATTAGGTTTTTAAGTAATTCTCGTTCCTCACCGGAGATATCTATCTCGATCACGCCGTTCCTTTTCGACCGAAACCGGTGTTTGAAAAACACCTTAAAAATCCTTTTGCATTGTTGCCCACAGGCCATATTCGTGAAGTTTGGAGACATCAACTTCAGCCTCATCACGAGTCCCATTTGAAACCACGGCCCGGCCCTTATGATGCACATCGAGCATCAATTCAGTAGCTTTTTCTTCGCTGTACCCAAACAGTTTTTGAAGAACAAATACCACGTAGCTCATGAGATTTATTGGATCATTCCAGACTAAGACAACCCAAGGCGTGTCCTCGTCGGTGAGAGAATCAAACTCTTGTTCATCGGTAACTGAGGGTGCGCTCTCAATTTGAGCGTAAATTGAGTGTCGAGCGCGGTCCTCACTCATGTAAGCCAGCTTTGGGAAATCTCGTCTGAGAACTAAGCAGAAGTCGAACAGTCGCAATCCACAGCAATGTAGCGCCTGCAATGTGAAAGGCGACCAGAAGAACTGGCAATTTAGTGAAGTACTGGGTGTATCCGATCGCTGCTTGCGACAGAGTAATGACAAGCAAAATCAGTACTCGCCGTCGGAATCCATCTGCGTTGGTTCGTCTGACTCGAAACATGAGCGACGAAGTTAAAACGACCAGGACAATTACCGCTGCGCCATGAATTCGAGCTACCTCGGGAAACGAAAAATTTAAGCGCTCAACATGCTCGTCTCCGCCATGAGGCCCTGAGGCTGTAACTACTGTCCCGGTGAAAATAACGACCATGGTGAAAGCCGCTATGAGCTGAGCGTGGGCCTTGATCGACTTTGAGACTCTGACCGCTCCTCTGGTGAGGTTGACGGGATCGGCCCGGGCCACAAGAACTACTGCATTCCATACAAGGACCATAGACAGAAGAAAATGGCCCATAACTATGGGTGGCGACAAGTGACTCATAACAGTGATTGCGCCAAGAATTATTTGTGCAATTACGCCCACCACTAGGCCGATTGACCATTTCGTTAGTGTGGAATTCCGTGGGACTCGTCTCAGTGATCCAAGAACTGCCAAGACCACCGCTACCGAAACCAAGCCTGTGACCAAACGGTTCCCGAATTCAACCCATGCATGGATATCCGCGGCTGGAATCAATTGGCCCGGTTCACAATTCGGCCAGTCGCTGCACCCCAGACCACTTCCTGTTAAGCGGACAGCAGCGCCCGAAACCACTATTGACGCAAGAAGCCAAAGAGCCACCCGAGCCAAAAGGTGGTATTGCCGAGCGTTGAACTTCGCTAATTCCACACACTAGAACCTACGGCCCAAATAACATTCTCGGCTAATCCGGTCGTCCGGTTGGGTGAACTGGCGTTTGGGGACGTATCGTGGCGCACGATGGAAAAGAGCACGACGACCATCGAAACTAGTAGCAGGCGCGCCGCAGCGACCCTTGCTGCTTTCGTGATGCTTACAAAGCCGCGCATTATCGAGTTGCTTCTTATTACGACGGTTCCAGCAATGGTTCTTGCCAAGGGGGGTATGCCTCGGTTGTCGCTCGTGGTCTTGACCGTAGTTGGAGGCGCGCTGGGTGCTGGGGGCGCAAACGCCTTCAATATGTACATTGACAGGGATATCGACCAGTTGATGCAACGAACTCAGGGTCGGCCGCTAGTAACCGGAGCGGTGTCTCCCAAAGCCGCTCTCATATTCGCATTTGCTTTAGAAATTGCTGCTTTTCTTTTGTTCTCGATCTGGGTCAATCTGCTTTCGGCTTTTTTGACGGTTGGAGCCTGCGCATTTTATGTCTTCATTTATTCACTGTGGCTTAAGCGAACCTCAAGGCAAAACATAGTTATAGGGGGGGCAGCGGGGGCAGCTCCTGCCCTCATTGGCTGGGCCGCAGTTGAAGGATCTTTGTCACTGAGCGCGGTTATTCTCTTCGCAATCATTTTCTTTTGGACCCCGCCCCACTTCTGGGCGTTAGCAATTAAGTACGCCGAAGACTATGAAGCGGCCGAAGTCCCCATGTTGCCAGTTGTAGTGAGTATTCGCAGTACGGCAAAAAGTATGATTCTTTACACAGTCATCGTTTTGGCGTTATCTCTGTGGTTTCACTTTGTCGCTGACTTGAATCTCATCTATTTGACAGTTGCTGTTTTGGGAGGTTTGGTATTTCTGTGGCGTACGGTTAATTTGCTCCGTTTGCCCAATGCAACGCAGGCCATGAAAGTTTTTACCTATTCAATTGTTTATTTAGGGGCGCTGTTCATTGCCGTCGCTATTGACGTGTTGACATATGGAACGGGTACTTGATGAATCGTGAAAAAAATAAGTCGCGAAAAGACATCAGAGAAGTCGGGTTTCGAGTTACATGACTGGCAAGCTGGTGAGTAAAGTGCACGTTCAGCACCTGCGCGGGTTTTACCGTGCATTTCAAGAAAGCTTGCCTACTCATAGGCGAGACCCCCTAGTTATCGAGGCAGTAATCAGCAGGATACGATGAGCGAAAACACCACCGCTTCAAATTCACCCGGCGTGCCCGTGGAAGATCCGACACCGTTCGGTTTGTTGACAACGGCCGACCATAAAAGGATTGGTCGGCTTTTTGTAGTTTCTTCACTTTTTTTCCTGGTACTGGGTTTAGCGCTTGATTTGCTGGTGCGAGCAGATCTCACCTCGGGCACCGATTTTGTCGTCTTTGATGCGGACAGCTTTGCGCAAGGTTTCGCTTTGTCGCGCGAGACCTTAACTCTCCTCTTCCTGATACCGGCTTTCCTGGGGCTTGCTATCTACATGGTGCCTCTCCAAATTGGTGCAGCGAACCTAGCGTTTCCTCGTGCTGCTGCTGCATCTTTTTGGACTTGGATCGTTTCAGCGCTAGTGCTTATAGGGGCTTATCTCGGGAATGGTGGACCATACGGAGGCTGGGCTAATGGCGTCGATCTGCACCTTCTTGCCCTAAGCGGCCTGGTAATAGCGCTATTGCTTGGCGCTGTCAGTGTCGCCTCAACCGTCATGACTATGCGGTCCCCAGGTCTTTATATGGATGAAACGCCACCTTTTGCGTGGTCTTGTTTGGTTTCAGCCTCGATGTTGGCGGTAAGCCTCCCGGTCCTGCTCGGCCAGATCGCAATTCTCTACATCGATCATCGTTATGGGCGCGTTTTCCTAGCTGGCAATTATGGGATATGGGAACGAATTGATTGGATACATCGGACACCTCAGATGTTTATCTATGTGGTCCCAGCACTAGGGGTAGCAGCTGAAATTGTGTTGGCAGCCGCTAAACGACGCGTGTTTGAACCGCTAGCTATGTACTTCACGATTGGTTTGGTAGGGCTATTCGGTTTTGGTGCCTGGACCAATTTTGCCGTCACAGGTGAGGGTGCCGATATCATTGACGGCTTTGAAGGCGTTGTGTTAGTTGCTCTCTACGCCGGTGCGTGTCTTGGAACGGTTGGTTTGTTAGGCCTCGTAGGCCTAGCTGTTATCCAAAATCGCAAACTTCCAAAAATAACGACTGCACTGGTGGCGGCGCTTGGCGCCGGCGGTTTGTTGTTAATCGGTGCCCTGAGTGGTCTCATAGGTGCTGCTGCTGATTGGCTAGAGATAGCTGGTAGGGGCAACGATGGCAACATGCAAATGCGTATGACGACATGGGTAACTGGGCAGCAGTCTGTCTTGGTTTACGGCGCAGGCCTTTTAGGGTTGTTAGCAGCACTGCACTGGTGGTCGCCAAAGATTTGGGGCCGCCAGTTGAACGAATTGATAGGTCTCCTTAGCTTCTTGGGAATAGCACTAGGCGCTTTGCTTGCATTTGTCGGGCCGGCATTGTCGGGTCTCCTCACCGAGCAACCCGACTTTGTATACGCTGACCCGAACGCTACATCTATGTATGCAGGGTGGATTGATGACTCTGGCGCGGAAGGATTTACTTCGTTAGGACTCGTAGGCGTAGTAGTTCTTCTAGCTTCGGTGTCTTTGATGATTCTTAACCTGACCGTTTCTGTTGCTCTTAAAAAGGGCGTCGTAGCCGAAAATGACCCGTGGTCTGCTCTTTCTCCGGAATGGCTGTTGTCCTCCCCGCCGCCTCTTGGTGAGCCTGAGGACCTCCCCGTGCTTACCTCCGGCACGCCACTTCTTGAGGTGCCTGAAGAAGAGGAGGTGGGAGTCTAATGACAGACGTCACCCCAACTCTGGCCTCCGGGCAACCACAACGCCCTCGAACTCAGTTAGTTGCGACGGGATTCGCTTCGGCAATTTGCGCAATGATGATGGCGGGGGCTCTTGGCATTTATATGGCGCGACGCCACGCATCCGGACCACACCCTGGCCATGACTGGCTTGATGGTTTAGCTGTCCCTAACCCCCAGTTCGATTATGCGCTGTTGACCTTGGTGGCATCGCTAATAACCGCTCATTGGGCCCTATGGGCTAGCCGTCGCAGAGACACTGCTCACACTTGGACTGCTATCGCTACGACCCTTGTGCTTGGTCTTGGTTTCGTCAACATGGTTATGTACAGCATGAACCGTATGGAGCTTGAAATCGGCTCGGGTGAATATCAAAATCTTGCATTTGCGACCACCGGCCTCTCGCTCGCAATTGTCGTTGTCGGCCTCCTTTACCTAGGTTTGATGGGGCTACGTTCTCTTGGTGGAAGTGTTGGACAGCAAGGCAGTACCACACTTGGCGCCGCTGTTTTCTTTTGGGATTTCGCAGCTCTGGCGTGGGCTGTGACTTGGTACACGGTCTACGTGGTGAAGTAGGAGATTCATGCTCGGGATTGCAAGCAGATACTTCGCTGGCCGCGTTGCTTTAGCAACAGCAGCAGCAGTGGCCCTAGGGATCATTACTGGCATGGACGGGAACGGCCATGTTGTGATGTTTGGAACCATTGTTTTGGGCACCGCTGCAGCCGCTTTTGCGTTACTTGCGGGTTTAGCTTTAGCAGTTGGAGATGGCGATTCAATTGATCGCGAGCGAGCCCACCAATACCCTGCTAGCCCAGCTTGGTGGCCCATCATGGGCGCTATCGGCCTCGGGATCTTAATGGTTGGCCTAGTCGTCGATGGCTTTATCGCCATAGTGGGAGTTGCGACACTCTTGGTGGCCGCAATCGAGTGGACTTTTAGTGCTTGGTCCGAGCATCTTTCACAAGATCAAGCAGCTAATGCTATTGAGCGAAAAAGAATATTGGCGCCGTTTGAAATCCCGCTATATGGAGCTCTCTCGATTGCTTTACCCGTTGTCCTCGTTTCTCGAATTCTTCTTACATCCAGTAAAAACGGAGCTAGTTGGTTCGCGATGATTGCGTCGAGTGTCATTTTGGCCTTTGCATTTGTTCTGTACGCCAAACCAGACCTTAGAAGAGCAATTGTTGCTTCAGTGCTAGTGCTCGGCGGTCTTGCCTTAATTGTTGGAGGCATCGCCGCAACCGCTCGTGGCGAACGTGAATTCCATCACCACGGAGGTACGCATCATGATGATGACCACGGGGATGAGGGTGAACATTCTGATGAAGAGCACTCACTGCGTGTTCTTAATGCGCCGGTGGTGCTGGGATGAATATCAGCTTCAGAAAACCATTCGAGGTACCGATCAGATCGATGAAAAGATCCCAAAAAGTTTTTAAACGTATAGCCCGCTTGGCTCCATTTTGTCTAATAATCGCAGTTTTGGTTTCATGTGCTTCGGGTCGTATCGACCCGACTGATCCCGTAGGAGAAAACGCAAAACAAATTGATGGAATCATGCGGTTGTCCGGCTACATGGCGACGGCGGTTGGAGTTTTTGTCGCTGCGGCCGTTATCTATGTAATCGTTAAGTTCCGGGCGCGACCGGATGACGACCCAGATGAGTTGCCTGTTCAGGTTCATGGGAATCGCAAAGCTGAGCTTACGTGGACTGTGATCCCGGTACTTATGCTCGTATTTCTAGCAATAGTGACTATTCCTGCCGTGTTTGATTTAAGTGGCAAAAGCGACGGCAGAACAATCAAAGTTGAAGGTCAGCAGTGGTGGTGGCAGTTCAGCTACGACGTGGATGAGGATGGCGAGTACGACATCGTCACTGCTAATGAAATCGTCATACCGGTGAACGAAGAAATTAACTTGGACATCCGTTCGAACGACGTAATTCATTCTTTCTGGATTCCGCAGTTGAACGGTAAAAGAGATGCCGTTCCAGGCAGAGTTCACTCATGGCGCATTAGCTCGCCTGTCCCCGGGATCTTTTATGGCGAGTGCACTGAGTTCTGTGGCCTCAGTCATGCGAATATGCAGATGCGCGCAGTTGTGCTGAGTGACAGTGACTATGCGACATGGGTTGATGAACAACTGGCTCCCAGTGATGTGCCCCTATCGGAGGCAGCTAAGCGAGGATACGACTTATTTGGGAGACATTGTGTGAGTTGTCACGTTGTGAACGGTGTGTACGAGTCGGCTGCCGATGGCAATGCCAATCTGGCTTCGGGTTATGCTCCCAACCTGACACACCTAATGACTCGAACCTCGTTTGCTGGTGCACTCTATGAACTTTACAAAGACGATGGTTCAGTGAACGTGGCTGACCTTCGCGAGTGGGTCCGGAATGCACCGGGCCAGAAACCGGCTCGCCCTGAAAATCGTCAGGGAATGATTTCGTTTGCTGAGACACTTTCGGCCACCGAACTTGACGACCTTGTTACTTATCTATTGACCCTTGGTGGACGCCCACCATTAATGCCAAGTTGAATTGCCCGTAGCGGCTTCCAGGAGATTGATCCCCATGGCTATAACTGAGGAACGCCCCGAAATCCTCGAACTTGAATCTGGTGACACGAGTGCCTCAACTGGTGCTTTTGCTCGCCCCACGCATGCCTCAGGTTGGCGTGCTTGGGTCTTTACTGTCGATCATAAGAAAATCGGAATCATGTATGGCGCTGTCGCTATGTTTTGGTTCCTCTGGGGTGGGATTGAGGCGCTATTGATCCGTGCCCAGCTGTTTACTCCAAACGGAACTGTTCTGACGGCTGAGCAGTACAACCAGATCTTTACCATGCACGGAACCACCATGGTCTTCTTGGTTGTGATGCCGCTCGCTGCGGCATTCGCTAACTACATTGTTCCACTCCAAATTGGTGCCCGAGACGTGGCCTTCCCTCGAATGAACGCATTGGGTCTTTGGATTTTCGTGTTTGGAGGGATCTTCCTAAACCTAAGCTGGTTCCTGGGTGGAGGCCCCGACGGCGGTTGGTTTGCTTATGCGCCCAATACAGGCGTTACATATAGTCCTGGTGCTGGCATGGACTTTTATGCGCTCGGACTCCAGATCGCGGGCATTGCGTCCTTAGTCGGAGCAATCAATTTAATAGTGACGATCGTCAATATGCGAGCTCCCGGTATGACAATGCTGCGCATGCCGGTTTTCACTTGGATGATTTTAGTTGTGCAGTTTCTGCTCTTGTTTGCCCTACCCGTGATTACAGTCGCCCTCATATTGCTCAGCTTCGACCGCACATTTGATGCGAACTTTTTCAACGTTGCTATGGGAGCAGACCCGCTTTTATGGCAGCATCTCTTTTGGATATTCGGCCATCCGGAGGTCTACATTCTAATCCTCCCCTCATTCGGGATAGTTTCCGAGACCTTGCCAGTCTTTTCCCGAAAGCCTCTATTCGGTTACTCGGTCATCGTAATTTCGGGTGCGGCAATTGGCTTCATGGGATGGGGGGTATGGGCTCACCACATGTTTGTTTCGGGACTCGGACCAGTCGGCGTCGCTGCATTCTCGGCTACCACAATGTTTATTGCAGTCCCAACGGGGGTAAAAATCCTTAATTGGATTGCGACTATGTGGGGAGGCAATCTTAAATTCACGGTCCCCATGATGTTCTCCATATCGTTGGTGGCGATGTTTACAATTGGCGGATTGTCGGGTGTCATGCACTCCGTCGCTCCAGCGGATACCCAACAAACCGACACTTACTTCATTGTCGCGCACTTCCATTACGTGTTGTTCGGCGGAGCTCTCATGGGCTTATTCGCAGGCATGTACTACTGGTGGCCTAAAGCTTTTGGGTACAAGCTCGGCGAATCCCTGGGGAAATGGCACTTTTGGCTCTTGCTTCTTGGCTTCAACATGACGTTTGGGCCTATGCATATTGTCGGCTTGCAAGGAATGGCTCGCCGGCATAGCCGCTATGGCCCAGAGGACGGGTTTGATTTCTGGAATGCTGTGGTGTCCATTGGTGCGTTTGTGATCTTGATTGGCATGATCATCTTTGCTGTAAATATCGTGCGCTCCTGGCTTGGATACAAGGCAGGAACTGTTCCTCAAGAGCCCGCTGATCCGTGGGATGGGCGCACTCTTGAATGGGCTATACCTTCGCCAACCCCTGAACACAACTTTGACTACGTGCCGGTGGTCACTGATGTCGACGACTTCTGGCATAAGAAGTATCAACCTGATGAGAATGGCAAACTACGCAAAATCGCAGATGGTAATGAGATTGCGCAAAAAGGTGACCAACATCCCCACCTCCCATCTCCCTCGTACTGGCCAATAGTTCTCGCTGCTGCGTTGCCCTTGATTGCTCTGGGGCTTATTTACAATCTTTGGCTTGCTGGCATAGGTCTGGTTCTAATGCTTGGTGCGATGTACGGCTGGAGCTTAGAGCCCGCCACCGACCCTGACGCTGGACACGGTGACCATGGAGAAGATCACCCGACCGCTGGTGATGACCCTGAAGCTGGGGGTAACGCTTTAGTTGACGCGTCGGGGGAGGAGGCCCCCAGTGTCTGATGTAACTGAGCAATCACCGAGTCAGCTTGCGTATGGCAGAACAGAGTGGGATGACCACCATCATCTGCCGACCAATACAGGTCTCACTAATGAGAAAGTGACTATGTGGGCCTTCCTAGGGTCGGACTGCTTGCTTTTTGGTGCATTGATCTCTACCTACCTTTTACTAAGAAATCGTGTAGGACCGGCGACTGAAGGACCCACAGCAGCTGACCTGTTCGATATCCCATTCACCTCCGTTAGCTCGTTCGTGTTGCTGATGAGTTCCTTGACAATGGTTCTCGCCGTTACGTCAATCCAACGTGGAGAGATGGATCGCTGCAAGCTATGGCTTCTAACAACGGCTGCGCTCGGCGCTATCTTCATTGCTGGCCAGGTTTACGAATTCACGAGCTTTTACCGAGAAGGACTTGGCTTCACTACCAATATATCTTCGTCCGCCTTTTACACTCTGACAGGCTTTCACGGAGTCCATGTATCGCTTGGCATTGTCATGCTGGTGACGATGTGGGTTCTAGTCTCAGGAGGCCAGATAGGTGCTGAACGCGCAGAAACTATTGAAATAATAGGGCTGTATTGGCACTTCGTTGACATTGTCTGGATCGTTATATTCGCGGTCGTTTATCTCATTCCATAGGAGAATTGGTCATATGAATACCGCAGTCTCGACAGACGCAGAGCACTCAGAAGACTCTCATGGGGATGATCATGACCATGGTTTGAGTGATGTTGGCTATATCAAAATTGCTTTAATTCTCGCGGTGCTCACCGCAGTTGAAGTGGCGACTTACTTTTGGGACTTTGGAGTTCTCGAAGTGCCATCTTTATTGATTCTTATGGTCGTTAAGTTCCAAATTGTCGTTTCTTATTTCATGCATCTCAAATTCGACAGCAAAGTATTCAGCTATTTGTTCATCACTGGCGTGATTCTCGCAATGCTCGTTTTTGCCGCAATGGGCACTTCCATGGTCTTCTGGCAGAACCCGTCTGGTTGCGACTTAAGCGCCTTTTGTTGAGCTATCTGCGATCTCTGCTCAAAATCGAAATCAACTAGGGCCTAAGACCCGGTAACTTCAACAATTGTGATCGATCTTCGACGACTTCGAGAAGACCCCAGTTACCGAGCTGGCGCCGAAAAAAAAGGTGCTGAACCCTCTTTTATAGAGCGTCTACTTAATTTAGACGAGCAGAAGCGCTCGGCCATGCACGACGCTGAGCAGGCACGTGCTGCACAAAACGCCGCGTCAAAAGCAATTGGGCGCGCTGAGCCAAATGACCGGCAGATGAAAATCGAGCACGCTAGTGAACTAAAAAACGATCTCGAAAAGTTAGAAGAAGTTGAAGCAGCTCTCTCGAACGAAGTTGATGAGCTTGCTCTTCAAATCCCAAACCCGGCACACGAGTCAGTTCCCTCAGGCGGCGAGACTGATTTCGTAACTGAAAAAGAGGTCGGTGAGCGTGTGCCCGCACCCGCATATGACCACGCTGACTTAGGCGAGCGGCTTGGCCTTGTAGACAGCGAAAGAGCAGTACGAAATAGTGGAAGTCGATTTGCGTACCTCATGGGGCCTGCTGTTCGCCTTGAATTCGCGCTCGTCCAATTTGCTTTCGATCTGTTGGAGGAACACAACTTCGTTCCGGTTGTTCCGCCTGTCCTTGTTCGCGAAGACATGATGGTCGACGCAGGATTTTTCCCTACCGACAGACATCAGGTCTATGAAGTGGATGGGGATGATCTGTTCCTAACTGGCACCTCCGAAGTAGCTCTAGCTGGCCTCCACCGAGGTGAACGACTTGAGCGTGAATCACTACCGGTCAGATATGCCGGTTTTTCCACCTGCTTCAGACGAGAAGCTGGCACTTATGGCAAAGATACGCGGGGCATCTTCAGGGTCCACCAATTCGACAAAGTTGAAATGTTCTCATTTTGCGATCCCGAATCAAGCTGGGATGAGTTGGAAATGCTTCGTTCAATACAGGAAGAAATTGTTAGTTCCTTGGAACTCCCGTACCGCGTCATAAATGTTGCGTCGGGTGATTTAGGATCAGCTGCTGCAAAAAAATATGATCTTGAAGTTTGGTTGCCTTCGGAAGGCACTTACCGCGAGGTCACTTCATGCTCCAATTACACCGATTACTCGGCGCGACGTATGGGTGCGCGCTACAGAGATGATGATGGCAGTGGCCTATTGCACACGCTTAATGGCACTGCTTGCGCGATATCTCGAACGCTTGTTTTCCTTATGGAAAATTGTCAACAAGCCGATGGCTCAATCATTGTTCCCGACGCTCTCCGGCGCTATGTAGGTTTCGAGTCCATTCCTGGACCCAAGGATTAGAGCCCCCACCGCAAGCCGAGCCACGCTGCCAGCACCCCAGCTACAAGCATGCTCATTAGGTATCCGGCGTTTTTGAGCCGCAAATCAGAACTCCAACTCCGGATCTCGCGAGCGACCCCTGAGATGGTTGTCAGCGAACCGAGCCCCGCCGTCCCGAAGACCATAATCAGCGTGTTGTCTAATCCAGCTATGAGCCCTAGTAAGAATGCGCCACACACGTTTATCGTCCATATTCCCCGCCTTCCAAATGCCTCCGTTGCTTTCTTGCGTGTAGCTGTGCCGGCGATAGCAGCGAAGATAAAGAAGAGTGAAGTCATTTTCGACTCCTGATACGAGAGCCGACAACGAAACTGAAGCAACAGCTACATAAAGTGATGCAACACCACGCAAGAGCGTGGGACCAATTACTGGACTCCAGCGATCTGGCCAATAGAAGGGTGAAACTTGCGAAACTGGTCAAAGAACCGCATAACCCTATTGTTAACCATGATTGATCCCATCGATTTTCTTGCGAGCTAACAGCCAACCCGATTAAACCGCAGCCCGCGACATTTGCTATGAAAAGACCGAAATCTTGGCCCGCTAGTGACTCGAGGCCCCAACGTGAAGTCGCTCCTACGACTGCCGCAGTGGGCACTGCCACCACCGGTCTCACTCTCATGGCATAGTGCCTAGTAGAGAAGCGAAGCGAGAACAGTGATGCTAGACGCGAATGCAATAATCCGTGCCCGAGAAAAGTTGATGAAAGAAGGAATCTCAGAAACTGGCGTTCCGGAAAACCCGATGGACCTTCTTAATTCTTGGCTTGCCTATGCCATAAATGCTGGCCTTCACAATGCCAACGCGATGGCTGTAGCAACTGTAAATGCAGTATCGGCGCCCTCCCTGCGCACCGTTCTTCTGAGGGGCCAAATTGATGAAGGACTAGTTTTCTACACCAACTACGAAAGCGCTAAGGGGAGCGACTTGGAGTCGAATGAAAATGCGGCAGCCTTAATTGGTTGGCTAGACCTAGAGCGGCAAATACGAGTTACGGGGCCGGTAGAAGTAACGGAGGCAGTAATCAGCGACCGGTACTTCTCGTCTCGACCCCG
>DKNM01000084.1:5764-8520 GCA_002470695.1 Candidatus Neomicrothrix sp. UBA7388 | reverse complement strand
GCCATATCGGAACCAAAGACAAATGAGGGTCCAACGGCGGCCGCCGGTTCTCTAGCTTCTCGAGCTTGAGCGAAGCCCCAGATAACAGCAATTGCCCACATTCCCAAAATCAGCAACAGCGTTGCTGCAGTCAATATGCCCCTGTTAATCAACGGCTTTTGCACAAAGGTGATGAGAGTGTTTTCGGGCTCAGCGGCACCTACTAACTCAATTCGGAAATCTCGCGGGAGTGGAGCCCCCCAAAAGGGTCGCCTCTTCCGAGCGACAACCCGGAAGGAAGCGTCTGACTGCGGTGCCACTAAAGAGATTTCTGGTTCAATCGTAAATTGCAGCTCCGCTGCTGGGTCGATCGCATTAACTCCCATCGCAACAGGGAGATTTCCCTCGTTCCGAACTAACGCCTGTACTTCGGCCTTCGACCCGCGAAGCATTTGCCTGGGGCTGGCATTTAGGGATGCCTCATATCGAGGCAGAACCTCAATTGTTACAGGCAGCGAAATCAAACTCTCGGGTTCGGTAAGGGCGCCAATCGTTAGGGATAAGTTGCCTGCCGGGGTTGAAATCGGAAGGTTTATTTCGATATCAAATCGCTGAATCTCTTCGGGAAAAAGAGCTACTTGAAGAGGGTTGAATGCATAAGCGCTGTCGTCAAGGCCCTGCATTTCAAGACGAACCTGAGTAATGGTTGAGCGAGTGTTCTCTATTTCAACTTCGATGAGAAACGGTACGCCCACTTCAGCGCTTTTAGGGTGTGAGACTATATGACCTCGCATCTAGTCAATACCCCGTAATTCCGACGCTAATAAGAGCGCCACTAAGAGGCCTCTGGCTCTTCGTTATCCGAAGAAACATCGGGAGAGCCTGTCGCTGCAACGCGACGCGCTGAGCGGCGCCCTTCTTGAGTTAAATCAGTCACATTTAGCGCGCGCTCAGTGACGGGCGGACCTACAGATAGGTCTTGTCCAGTGTCGACTGCGAAGCTTATTTCTAGGTCAAAACCCGACTTAAGCTGCCCTCCAATAGCCTGCCAAAAGTCGATTGAAACGTGGGAAGAGTCCGAACCTAAACCCGCAAACAATGGCTCTCCGATATCGATAAGTTGCTGTCCTAGGTGCTCTTCAGGGATTGAACGGTTTCTTAGCACCGCGTTCGCTAAACGACCGAGAAGTAAGTGCTCATCTTCAGGTCTTTGAGCATGGGCCGAAACAAAATAGCTCAGCGTCAATCTCGGAAGCGGAGCGCGACGAGATTGGGCGGAACCATCGGAGCCGCGTTTTGTCTCTAAACCGGAAGATGTGCGACGTTGATCTCTATCAATCCGCCACAAAAACACATTGATAGCAGGCCCCGTAAGAGCGGCAGTCCATTCAGCATTAGGCGCGTCAAACGAGAGTCCTATCGTGCTATCAATAGACGCTTGATCCCGCAGGAAAGTCTCAAGAGCTTCGTCAATTAAATCGATCATAAGTCAACTAGCTGCGTTGCAAACCACACCACAAATTACCTCGTCGGAGCAGCGCCATCACGACAAGCCGTTAAATAATAATGGGGAGTTAACCATTGGCCTTATTGCGCACCCTGGCCAGAATGCTCAGTTCCTACTGACCTAAAAGTAAATTGCGCCAACAAAAAAACCGATCACTAATCCGGAAAGCAATCCCGCTATTACGCCGGTGATTAATCCAGGATTCGTGACCACAACGCTAGTCATTTTCGGCTCAAGGGCCGGTTCTGGTTCCTGAGTTTCCGGCGCGACTTCTTCATCATCGGGAACTGAAAGAACCGCCCCACATCTAACGCAATGAAGAGCATCCCGGTCATTTTTTTCGCCGCACGCAGGGCATTCTCGCCAATTTTGCTTGCTTCGCCCTTCTACACCCGGGCTCCTGTTTCGTGCCGAAGCATCTTCACTGTCCCTTTGGCTCTCATCGAGAGTGTCGAAGAAAATAGGGTAATCGCATTCCGAACAGAAATTATTAGCGATTCTTTTGTCGTCGAAATCTTCTTGTAGGGCTCCACAGTTAGGGCACTCAATAAATCTCGACGACACCGACATGCTCGCTAGCCTTCCACCGTCTGAAGCTCTAAAAGACAATGAGCCGGCACAATGGCACGCAGGGTTGCCTCAAGGGCTTGCACTCCACCATCGGGTTCCTGTCTTATTCGCACAACTACCTTTGAAGCGACTTCGCTAGATGACCCCGAACGATATACACCCCCTGCGTCGATTACGTCGAATTCTCCGTCTACATAGGCGCCCACAACTGTTTCTATGTGCGCCTTGGTAGATCGACGTCTCAGCCCTTGACCAAGATCTGCAAGCAAGCGACGTCGGTCGTGCTCATCTAAAGCCTCTGTCACAGGAGCATCTACAAAAGATCCTAACCAGCTAATGAGATCAGTCGGAGTGACAGAGCAATCTGCTATCACCCGGAACTCGTCTATGTGCTGCTGGATATCTTCGGACATGAACTCGACAAGACTCGCAAACTGGCTAATTAATTGATCGTCCTGCATAGCTACTGGCAGGGCCCCTTTTAACCAGCCTTCTGAACGCCCAGTCACTTGACTACCACTCTCGGACGAAAACCCAAGAAAAGCGAATCGGGTTCAAGTCGGATGACTTCAACGGCCTCGCCTACGCGCACTTGATTACGCAGATCGGTTTCGAATAGCGCGACCTCTTCAACCCTTTGAACGCCTTCCATATCTGCAACTAGCTGAGAAATTAGACCTGAGGTCAACGATTGCCCCAA
>DKNM01000084.1:0-5388 GCA_002470695.1 Candidatus Neomicrothrix sp. UBA7388 | reverse complement strand
AATTCGGCTTTCGCAGGTCTGCCGAAGCGTTCCCGCATTCCATCCAGGTCGCGGAGTGACTAAACACGCGACACTCACTCCGACATACTGAGGCGCGCCGAGCTCTATAGCAGTCCCAACTACTCGCCTGGGCTCAAGATAGTTTGTGACACTCTCCAAGAGCGGCTCGGTCAAAGCGAAGTGGTCTATCGTCAAATCGTCAGCACGGGTAAAGGGATCGGGCACTAGTAATAGTTTTGTTGGCTCACCAACGGCGGAAGGAGGCACACAGAAGGCTCTTTTGATTCCGGGGTCGCTCTCAATCGCTAAACGTTCATGGTCCATGGCAGTAACCGCTCGGTCACTACTTACTAGTGTTAGGGGGGCTCGATGTTTTGCTTCATCCAAAGACTCGGCGTCAACGCCACCAAGCATCGGCAAACGATTAGTTACTTGCCCCACGTAAGGCACAGCAGATCTCATTACCGAGAGTGTGTCGGGTCCAACATTGCCCGAGGAACCGCCGCCCGTTCGATAGCCACTTACCCAAACCTCAGCACTAGCTTCAGGTATCGCACCGTGCTGGCGCCATTTGCCTCCAGGTTGTCGAATTCTAGGGCCGAATTCAATAGTCCCAGACGAGGAGTCCCAAGTGAAATGCTTGTCTTCTGAGGTCGATTCAGAGAAGTTTGTTACTTCGGTCCATCGTTCCTCAGAGTCATCGAAGCGCACTTCCAAGTATTCAAATTCGTTGCGGCTGAGCACCGGAGCCTCGCTTACGACAAAAGCTTGGCTGGGTGAACCATCAGAAACACCGAGGTACTCTTCCCCTCGTGTTTCGGCGTGTTCAGCTTTCACTACGCCTCCAGTAGCGGAGAACGAAAGCATTCTTATTGCTGGCGACGCTTCATAATCCGGCTGTTCGGGTATCGGCGCGGTGAGCCTAACCCTTAGCCAATATGACCTCGAACCGGCTATAGCTAAGGACAAATGATTCGAGGGTATTACAAGGGTTATGATGCCATCGCGATTTAAACCACCGGTTGTATCGCTTCTAACCTCGCAGGGGATCCAACCTTCTTCTGACCATATCTCCCAGCTTAAGGGGGGACGGTTCGGGTCGATACCGACTCCCTTGACCTCTGCCTCGGTATCGAGGCGAAGAACGGTGCGGCCTAATGACTCCGAAAAACCGAAGTAGGTGGCATCGCCTCGTTGCATAGGTTCAGAGCCGAAGATTGTTAAAACCTCAGTTTGAGCAAAAAGATCTTCGGAAGTGTCGATCGCACGACCTTCATCCGGCTCTTCATCAACTCCGCCAGGAACGGTCATAACCTGAACCAGTTCTGGCTGGCGAATTTCTAAGTCTTCGGAAGTCATAAAGATTATTGGATCGTCACCCAAAGACGCTACTTCCGTGCCCATAGGTATCGATACGGTCTCGTCGGGAACACTCGCAAACATAAAAGTGAGATCACCGGTTGCTTGAGAACTCGAATACGGGGAGATGCCCACCAAGTCAAGAAACGATTCATAGACCCGATCCGGAACCTGATTGAGTCGGAAGAGGGTCAACTCAGTCATCCAAGCAAATAGTTCTATTAACGCCACGCCTGGATCGGAAACATTGTGGTTCGTCCATTCCGGCAGGAAATCGGGAATTAGACGCTTCGCTTCGTCGACCAGATCCTGAAAGGTCCGATCGTCGAGGTTAACTCTCGGAAAGACCATCCGACTCTCCATCACTAGGAATTACATAAAACGGGAATACGAGGTTACGGCGCTCGTTTTCTATCTTGACGACATAGTCGATAAGGATTTCGACTTCCCCTTCAGCTGATGTAGCTCGCGCCTCAACATTGACAACATCTATTCTCGGTTCCCAAAACTCAAGTGCCGTCTCGACTGCCTGCTCGCACCTCCCTAAAAGCTCGGGCGAGATTGGTTCGAAAAGAAGTTCCCATATTTGGCAGCCGAAACGGGGGCGGTGAACTCTTTCGCCAGGAGCAGTCGAAAGAATCATGGTTATCGAGGACTCAAGAGACTCCGAGCCAGACACCATCAGAAAAGAGCCAGCCCTATCTATTGCAAGAGGAAAGGACATGCCTTGTCCTACAAAATCAGATTTCTCACGCATAAACACACCTACACAAACCAAAAGAACAGGACGTTCAATTAAGTTTCAACATCGAACCTTTTATCTCAGTAATACCCGACGATTGGATTTTGGCTCCACTGGGCTTCAGATCAGCTTTTGAGCCACCTCCATCAACTAATGCTGCAGTCTTACCTTTAAGAGATACTTTTTGGCCTTGAAGTGAGAGTTCTTTTGACGCAGATAATTTGATGTCGGTCCCTTTGAGCGTAATCGTACCTTTACCATCTAGCTCCAGACTGGCCTTACCAACCTTGATCACAATTTTGCCTTTCGACTGTGACTCCATCTCAATACCGTCTTCTCCAAGCGAGATAAACGTTGTCTTATCTTGGTGCTCTAACCGAAGACAAGCAGCTTTGCCTTTATCGTCGTCAATCACAGCTATCTGCGAACCCGAACCGAAGCGCAGAGTTCGTTGCCCAACTTTGTCTTTTGGAGCCACATCTGGAACGGGCGGTTTATGCTTTTTACTCCAAACTCCTCCGACAACAACGGGGAACCTAGGGTCACCACCCAAATAAGCCACCATAACCTCGTCTCCAACCTCATACGGGAGTTGGAGGCCTCTATCAGCCCCGGCCCCAGGTGCTACCACCCGGGCCCAATTGCTTTCATCGGCTTGCGATAGCGATGGTACTTTGACCCTCACTCTGCCAGACTTTTCTGGGTCCTTAATATTCGTCACAGTCCCCAAGGCAAATTGGCGCAGACTTCGGTCCACTTTTCTCTGCGTAGATGCCAGTCGTTCGCCAAGGCTGAAAGAGTTACCTCGACCTGCCTCAAATTTTGTAACAAGAGTTGTCTCACTCGAATAGCGGTGCTCAACCCTAGTAAGAAAAAAACTTCCCGAAAGCTGAGGGCCGAGGCCTTCAATCTTGACCGATTTCCCTACTCCAAGTCCTGGTTCTCCGACGCAATCGCCCGTGACCATAAGCTCGTTAGCAGCTATGTCTCCCTGAAGTGCCTCCGCCATAACCTTTGCTTCTTTTGCATTTGCGACAGGTGAGTCCGTCACAACTGCGTTTCCACCCAGCGCTTTGGATTGTTTCGCTCTAGCGGAATAAAGGGGAACATCAGCTCCGATAGACCTACCCGATAATGCAGACCTTTTAGCAACACCTGATACTGGTTTTTGAGTATCGGGGTCCCATCCCCTAACCGTTACCGAGTCGACCCGAGCCGCTCCAGAGTACCGGGCGGAAAAGTTAGTGAGAGACTCACGCCAAGTGAGCTTTATTGCAGACTGAAGTTTGGGCGGCTGGACAACCAACTTCTTATCTTCAACCCACCATTCGAACCCTAAGCGCGCTGCGAGGAAATCCAGCGTTGTTTGGTCGTCGTCAATCTCCATAAAATAATCTAGTTGGACTGTTGGAATCGACACCTTTGCAGTGAGGCCGTTTCGCTTTGCGATCTTTCGAATGAGCTCCGCTGGACTCACATTTAAATGGGCCTTGGGGCTTTCCAGTCTGCTTAGTTTGTTTGATTGATCGTAGGCAGTAATTACAAGCTGATGGCCCTCCGAAAAGCCCTGATCTATTGCAACGCCCACAATGACTCCTCGAAAGAGTTGGACTTTTTTTCCTGTCTCATCTGCTATCGAAAACTCCACGGAGTCATTAATTTTGGCGAAATTCCCGGAGAACAGCTCGAAGAGGGGGTCAGCGAAGCGGAGCGTAGCCGATGCTGAAGCCCCTAATTCATCAGAGAACCTCGCGTCTGCCAGCCGTTGAACATATTCATCTTTGATCGCAGCACCACGAATCTTTACCACTGGGGTGGCATTTAAGGCAGTTTTAGCCATTATCTAGTTCCTTTTTATTTGGAATGATCAGCGGTCTTCCTCGGAAATCTTGGAATGGATCCGTAATCCCGTTGGCAGATGCGATAGCTCGCCACTCGTTAGCCGAGCCGTAGACCTCTTCGGCAACCTGCTCTAAGCGTTCTCCCGCCTGTACTAGGTGCATCTTTTCCGGCTTCGGCGTGAAAGAAGTTGGATTTTGAAGCGGCAGCGCTCGATCGTTCTCAGCAGTTGTTGTTGGGTCAAATTCGGTGAGTTCAATTCCTACTTCCGCTCGAATAGGAATCCCATCGGTATCGAACAGTTTGTACTGAATATCTAGAGTCGTAATTACCGACACTGGCGAGTAACGAATCTTGCCCCAGATAGCTATTACTAGCGGCAAGGAAAACGCATCGTTCTTCTTGCGTGGGGTAGCCAGCTTCTGAAGCGCAGAGATCTTCTTTTCGACGAAGTTTTTGCTCGACAGCGAACCGCTTGCCTCGCGCGCATGTTCTTTGTCATTTAGAGATCCATGACTTGCCTCGAGCCGGGTATCGAACCTAGTGGTTATACCTTCACGGTTTTTTGCCACGAAAGCTTGGCTACTTGGTGGGCCAGGCACAACCCCACCACCACTCTCAGACTTGTCAACCGATTGATTGACTAGAGAAAATTTCAGTTCTTCAGGATTGAACTGAAAGGTTACCGAGGTCCCGCTGCGGGCGACATTTCCGTTCTCGTCGCACTGCACAATTTTAATTTTTGATAGCTTGGACGCCTGCACCACGAGATCTACCTCCTATAGCCTTCCCACCCAAATCGCTCTAGCTCAGTTCGAAGTTGTTCTTTCACAACTCGATTAACCCATTCAGCGAAATTAAGTATCTCTGTCGTACTAAGGCCTTCGCTACTTTCTTTTTCCGGGTTGAAGGGACCCATCTGATAGGGCAGCCGACCAAGACCAGTTAAACCCGCGCTCTCGGAGGCGTGCTCTCCTACGGAGCTAGTTGGGCGGGTTCCAGAGGTTACTCGCCGAATCTGAGCTACCTCGTTACCTTCCTCAACCATTCTTGCCGCCGCATCCGCTGTCAAAGAGCCATCCTGAGTGAAGTCTTCCCGACTAGAACCGGAGGCGATCGGTACAGCAGAACCGAGAGATACAGCTAAATCTTTGACATTAAAGGTCGCCTTTCGATCAATTCGTCTTGAATCTGCCGTTGCCAACGGAATTTTTCGATAGCCACTTGATGCAGCGAAATGATTGACGCGACGAAAAGCATTTGAATACCCCGCGTTAGCAGCCGATGCATTCTCACTGACTGACATATTTTGGCCCTCCACCGAAGGACCCCTGTCAGGAACACCTGGTCCAGGAACATCGCGACTCACAACCCGCGCCACCGAAACCCCAGGCAACACCCCACCCAACAAACCACGCCCCACAACAGCACCACCAACACCAGACCCA
>DKNM01000087.1 GCA_002470695.1 Candidatus Neomicrothrix sp. UBA7388 | reverse complement strand
AGGTCCGTCGCTAACCAGTCGCTCTTAGGTCCGTCGCCACCAAACGGCGATACGGCCACGGTTATTAGCGATGGGTTCTGGCGGCGGAGCTCGGCGAGGTCAAGGTCGCTTACGGCACCGCAGTCAATGACCACGTCCGCTGTCGCAGCTAACGCCTCTATTTCCTTGAGTCCACCAACGACCGATTTTTTTCCTCGATTCCACGCCCAGTGAGTCAACGATTTTTCGATGTTTGGGTGATCCTGCTCAAATGGTCCGATGTGACGAGAGTTAATACCATCTGGAGGTTCTATAGCGATCACCTCAGCTCCTAGTTGGGCTAAAAGAAGACCGGTTAGATTAGATCGTTCGTCCGTGAGGTCTAGGATCCGGTACGGCGAGAGCATCAATGCTATTCCTCTATTCGGTGATAGGGCGTCCAAAGATAATACGCTCGTTGATGAAGCGAGGTGCTAATGATTGCAAGGAACGAACGTTTAGCGATGCTTCGAGAGTCCATCCTCTTAACTGAAGAAATTCTTTCGACTTCGCGCGCTGAGTTCCAAAATCATCTAGACGAAGACTTCAGAGCCAAACTTATCCACGCCCGAGACTGGAGAAGGCGGTATCTGAGTCATCTGGAGGGCGGGGGAGCGCTGCTGGAACCGGGTGACGAGTGGTCTATGCACATTGGGCACGATCTGGCAGTCGAGTGGGGTTATGAGACTTGGGACGAAAATCGCATAGGTCTGAGATGTCGAAGTTGTGAAGATTGGATTCAGTTGTATGACGTCGAGGCCGCCGCTACCCGCGAGCCAACCATCGGGGATTTGTACTTGGAACACGAAACACACACTCTGGTGGCGTGGCGACAGGGTGCTGAAGCTGGCCTCGAATGTGTTACGTGTGGAGCCTTCGACGACCAAGGGTTTAGCTTGTTGAGAGCTCCTGTTAGCGTTTGGTTCGACTCCGTGTGGAATGGTTAACCGTCTTGCATATTCAGTTGTTGATGGTGCGCCGGGTGGGACTCGAACCCACACGTCGTTAGACACCGGCACCTAAAGCCGGCGCGTCTGCCAGTTCCGCCACCGGCGCGTTATGACAAGCTACCTGCCAAATTGGTAAAGCATCTATTGTTGGTCGATCGCTAGCGAAATGTTTCGCGTGCCGTTCTCGTTGCAAAGCCGGAGCGATCTAGGCCTTTGGGGTGTGGACAGGAGGAAGCGAGTTAAGGAAAGCTATAGAAGGACGATATTTCTCGTCATTGAAAGCGAGTTCTCAATTGAGCTACTTACATTTCAAATCGGTTCTCATGTTCGATGAGAAAGTAAAGGAAATCAAATGCTCAGATTAACGTTCATGCTGCGACGCAAGCCAAGCATGTCTCGCGAAGATATGCAGCGATATTGGCTAGAAGAGCACGCTGCTTTGGTCGCTGGACATTCGCGAACGTTGGGAATGCTTCGCTATGTGCAGGTCCACACAACAGATGATGAGCACGAAAAGCTGCCCGGACGTCGAGGGAAAATGGAGGAGCCCTATGACGGGGTTGTAGAAGTCTGGTGGGAGTCCAAAGCAGCGATGATTGAGGCTGTAAGTTCAGACGACGGAAGACTTGTCGATCGCCTTCTCCGAGAAGATGAGGAGAAATTCATCGATCTAAAACAGTCGGTTGCCTGGTTCAATTACGAGTATCCCCAAGTGAATCCCACTCCAGAGAATGTGGTTGCTACCGAGCGCTCGAGCTTGCTGAAACTTTATTTTCCTCTCCGTCAATTAGACGCTCTAACCATGGAAGAAGCTCAATGGTATTGGCGCACCCATCATGGTCCAGTCATTAGGAGGCAGGCGCATGGTTCAGGAATCTTGCGCTATCAACAGGTGCACCGCGATGAGGACCAGTTGACGAAAGCCTTGAATGTCTCCCGGGGTTGTGAAGTAGAGCCTTACTTGGGTCATGCTGAGGTATGGATGGATAGGAGTTCAATGGGAAATCCCACTCCGGAAAACAAGTTAGCTTCGAGACGTGCCTACGAAGACGAAGCGAACTTTATTGACTTCGCTCGCTCGACGATGTTCTTGGCGAAGGAGCACGTAATTATCGATCGGCGTTAAGTGCCCGGGTCGACTAGAGCCTTCACTCCCTCGAGCACACGTTGCATATTGGCTTTATGAATTAGCCGGCGCTCGAAAAGAATTTGGTTTTCGAGAGATGGGTCTGCCATTGCTCTAGGCGCCGTCGAGTTATTTTCCTTACCAATAACCATCGAAAACCGCAGCCGACTTCCAGTGCCTTGTTCAGCTAGATCGAAGCGCCAAATGGCACCGGGGTTTTCTGGATCAGTTGTGCGCCACTCAAATGTCTCTCGCTCGACCCACTCTGTAACGATGCAGTTGGTTTCCCACTCGCGGCCGTCAGATGTAGCGCTGCGGCCGCGGAAAATTGCGCCTGCCGCAATCTCGTCATCGCTCAGCCATTCAGCACCTGCGAACTCATCAGAAAATTTAGCTGGCATGTTGATATCAGAAATAACCTCCCAGACTTGCCGCGGTCTAGCATCCGTATCGATTTCGGCGACGACTCCGGGTCCATCCTGGATTCGCGCAGACCCATCTGCGCTAGCAAGTTCCCGAGTAAAGCCCCACTGGTCAAAGTAGGTAATTTGTGCGGCTGGCCTTCTGGGAGCTGGAGAAAAGTCATGACCTATTGTGTGGGCGACCGGAAAACACACCAAGGTTGTTACCCCTTTGGGTATTCCTAACAGCTCACTGACTTCGTCGGTTTTGTCGTTAAGCATTGTTGCGTAGGCAGTGCCGAGGCCTCTGGATCGTAAGGCCAAATTGAAACTCCAGGCAGAAGGAATAGCACTGTCAAACAATCCGGGGCGGCCGCTATTGTCATGGATCCCCCAAATAGCGCACATAACCAAGACCGGCACCTTGGCGAAGTTTTCAACTAAGTAAGCGCTTGAACTCACCACTTGTTCTTTCGGGTGTCCAGTTCCGTCAAGGCGACCGCGAGCATTTACGAAAAGAGTTCCAACCTCTGCGTAGAGTTCTCCCAGTTGGTTCTTTAGATCTTGATCTCTGATCACTAGCCAACGTCTGCTTGCATCGTTACC
>DKNM01000143.1 GCA_002470695.1 Candidatus Neomicrothrix sp. UBA7388 | reverse complement strand
ACTTGACTTTCGACTTGAAGTCGCAAACCTTTTCGAAATTCGTCGTGCCTTAATGGGCGGCGACCGTGGACGCTGGGTTGCCCCGCAGCCATTCCTCGATTTAACGACAAGTCGCGTCATCGTTATGTCGCGAATAGACGGAGTCCCCCTTACGCGTCTTGACTCGATGCAGCTCTCTGAAAAAGATGCACGAATGCTGTTCCGCAATATGGTCGACGGGCTACTTGAAGGTGCCGCGTTGCACGGGATATTTCATGGAGACTTTCACGCCGGAAACTTATTTATTCTCGATGGCGGCGCAATCGGTCTAGTCGATTACGGAATGGTGGGCCGACTCGATCATGAACGACGGATCGCCTTCCTGCGATACGTGACCGGCCTGATGTCAGGGGACGTGCGTACTCAGGTATCGGCTGTTCGCGACTTGGGAGCGTTCTCCCCGGAAGTGGACATCGAAGACCTCATTGTCACTTTGCAGCTGGACCGAGTTGACTTCGACCCGCTTGAGTTAACAGAAGAGCAGTTCATTTCGGAGTTCCAAACGCTTTTGAAAGAGCTCCTTGCTAGTGGCGCTCGGATTCCCAAGGAGCTCATGCTGTTCGTTAAAAACTTCGCCTATTTGGCTTCCTTTATCCAAAAAATGGATCCAGATATGGACCTTCTGAGTGAGTTCTCGGCTATCAGTGCCGGATTCCTCACTAAGCATGGGTTTCGAGTATCAGCGGAGCTCGGTCTATCGGCAGGCGATCTCGAAGTATCTGAATCTTCGTTCCGGCGTGCCGCCGGGATCAAAGATGAGGTGGGTGTGCTTACCTGGCGAGATCTGTCAGAGAGGCGAGAGGCAATGCAAGAAAGGCTGCTGCGGGGGGATAACGCAGCACGTATTACATTTCGAAGGGGTATAAACGTTGACTGAAGTAGACGAAATGCTGAGCATTAATGACGCCGCTGAACGACTCGGCCTTCATTACATGACTGTTTATAAATATGTGCGATCCGGCAAATTAGCGGGCAGTAAAAGGGATGGCAGCTGGCATGTGTCGTTAGCTGATTTAAATAGTTTGTCAGAGTCCAAGCCTGCGCCTCCTGGACGAGGGCATCGAGCGCTTGGGAAAAAGTCTGGGCTGTTTCTGCAAGCCATCGTGGCAGGGGACCAATCGGGGTCTTGGTCAATAATTTCCAATGCTCTCGAAACCGGTGCAGCTGTTGAAGACGTGATCTGCGAAGTTGTCGTTCCTGCAATGCGCTCTGTTGGTGATGAGTGGGCTCATGGCCGGTTACAAATTTTTGAAGAACATCGAGCCTCAAGCATTGTTCTTGCAACGCTCGGTCGAATGCAAGGACTGCCGCAACGCCGAGGAAGGAAGCGAGGCAGTGTTGTGATTGCGTGCCCGCCCTTGGAAACACATGGGTTGCCCGCAGCGATCTGCGCTGAACTAATCCGAAGCAGAGGCTTTAGTCCGATAAATCTCGGAGCAGATACCCCTACTGACACCGTGATAGATGCAGTAAACGCCAGCGACGAGGTAGTCGCAATAATACTTAGTACCGTGAGTTC
This sequence comes from Candidatus Neomicrothrix sp. UBA7388, assembly GCA_002470695.1. Lineage (GTDB taxonomy): Bacteria > Actinomycetota > Acidimicrobiia > Acidimicrobiales > Poriferisodalaceae > UBA7388. Next base: position 1,078 of record DKNM01000143.1, on the reverse strand, counting down.
TACTCCGCAGAGGGTAATCCTTGATGCCGTGGATGAAGTAAGCGCATCGTTGCCCGAGACCCCAATTATGGTCGGCGGAGTTTGGCCTGAACTGCCCGACAACGTTTTATCAATAAACGGTTTCCCCTCCATGCTGGAGCAACTGGAACTACTCAGTGCCAGCTAGCGACTCTTTGGTAGTCGTAACTGGAGCTACTGGTTACGTGGGTGGCCGACTAGTTCCTGGACTTATTGAAGCGGGTCATTCTGTTCGATGTGTCGCGCGACGACCCGAGGAACTCTCGGATCGTTCATGGAAAGATGAAGTCGAAATTATTCAAGCTGACTTTGCTAAACCTAATGATGTCGCAAAAGCTTTAGATGGTGCCACTGCTGCTTATTACCTCCTTCATTCAATGTCGTCTTCTGACGATTTCGCAGAAGTAGAGTCAGACATGGCGGCGCAATTTGCTGCGACCGCAGAAGATAAATCGCTTCGTCAAATCATTTATTTAGGTGGCTTAGGTCACGATGGGGCAAAGAAATCCGACCATCTATCTAGTCGTCATCGTGTTGGTCGACTCCTCGCTGCAGGTGACACGCCTGTGACAGAGCTGCGAGCAGCGGTAATTATCGGCTCCGGCAGCGCCTCGTTTGAAATGCTGCGTTCTCTTGTAGAAGTCCTTCCTTTCATGGTGGTTCCGAAATGGGTCTCTCAAACCATGTGTCAACCAGTCGCGATTGCCGATGTACTTGACGATCTAGTTCATGTCCTCGAAAAGCCTGAGTTCTACAACCAGACGATTGACATAGGTGGCCCCGATGTTTTGACGTACCAAGACATGATGCATGCCTATGCTCGGGTAGCTGGACTAAGAAGACGTTTTATTTTGCCGGTTCCAGTCTTGACGCCAAGACTTTCTTCGCATTGGGTGAACCTCGTGAGCCCCCTTCCTATTCGACTTGCCCGTCCGCTCATTGACTCCCTCACGAACGACGTCGTTGTGGCGGATCAAAAAAGCGGGTGCGCGCGTGGTTCCGAAAACCTTAACCTTGATGAGGCTATTGAACGCGCAATGTCTTCGGTAAGAGGGCAAGA
>DKNM01000102.1:2918-4710 GCA_002470695.1 Candidatus Neomicrothrix sp. UBA7388 | reverse complement strand
TAGAAAGTTGACTGATGCCGTTGGAACCAAGTGACTATGAAGAAATCCGACAATTGTTAGCGCAATACAACTTCGCTATCGATTTCGGGAACATCGAACAATGGGTGGACACCTTTACAGCAGATGGTTCCTTCACTTGTTTAGGGCTTCCCGAAGATGCGCCACTCGGAGGACACCACGAGGGCAAAGACGCGCTTCGCGAGTACGCCAAAAGGCATTTTTCGATAAATCAGGGACGCGCTCGCCATTGGAATTGGAACCTACTCATCGAGGGCAACGGTGACGAGGCAAAGATGACCTGCTACCTCAACGCATATAGCGCCGGCCAAGGAGACACCGCCCTATTTAGGGTTACTGGCCTCTACCGGGACTCGTTACAACGAACAGACTCAGGCTGGAAGTTCGCAAAGCGTGAAGTGACCATTGACCCGGCCTAACAACAGCGTTACGTCGTCAACATTCCACATGCTCTACGCTTAAACCAAGAATTGGGAGGCAGCTATGCCCACAACTAAGACTAAACAAGCCTTGATTCCCCTTCTGGACCTACAGCCATTGCAAGACGGAAATCAAGATGGCATTCAGCTCTTGGCTAGCGAATTAAAAGCCGCCCTAGAAGAGATCGGGTTTTTTTCGGTCATCAACCATGGCGTCTCTTGGTCTTTAGTTGAGCAGATATACGAGGCCACGAAGAGCCTTCATGCTCTTCCTCAATCCGAAAAAGACGCTTTAACTATGGACCGAACTCATGGCGGTTACCTCGGAATGGGCGCCGGGACTTCCTACGCAAGTGAGATCGCAGGCGAGGTTCGTAAACCCAACCAGAATGAGGCCTTTTTTGTGCACGAAGGTGGCTACCGGGAGGCAAACCAATATCCAGAGTTAGAGGGCTTTCAGCAGTTAACGGCTTCGTACATTGCCGCTATGCAAGAACTAGCGGGCTCTCTCTTACCGGTCCTTGCGCTCTCGCTAGGCCTTGATCCAGATTTTTTTGCAAAGGACTTTGATGTACCCAGCGTGACTCTTCGGATGTCGCACTATCCGGTTATGGAATACAGCCAAAATGAGTGGGGCTTAGCCCCTCACACTGACAGCTCAATCTTTACGTTCCTACCCGTGAACGATGTTCCGGGTCTTGAGGTTCGACCAGCGGGTTACGACTGGATCCAACCTCCTCCGATTCCTCATTCTTTCATTGTGAATAGCGGCGACATGTTAAAGCGATGGACAAACGGTCGGTACCTCTCGACGGCGCATCGAGCAAGCAATCTTTCTGATATCGAGCGATACGCTGTGCCTTTTTTTTATGGAGCTAGAGATGATGCGGTAGTTGAGCCAGTATCAACCACCGTTTCTTCGGAAAGCCAAAGTCGCTACGAGCCAATTACCTACGGTGACTATCAACGGTGGTTTCTTGATCGAAACTATCGAGGGCTTACCGGGAACGCTGCGTCAGAGACCCCACCGTAAGCCGAGAGTTTCACTCAAGGACGCCTGCCACCGCCAAATCAGCGATTTGATCAGCGTCGTAGCCCAAGATGTTCTCCAGCACTTCGAAGGTGTGTTGCCCGTAGGTCGGGCCTGAATCGGTGATTTCATCTACGCTTCGTGACATTTGGAAGCGAGTGCCTTCAACAAACATCGTCCCGTTGGTGGCGCTTGCCACTTCACGGAAATGACGACGATGTTGAAGTTGCGGATCGTTCGCTAGATCTTCGGAGTTCTGTAATTGATGCGCAGGCACTCCTGCCGCTTGCAACAGTTCCTGGGCTTCGACTCCTGTCAGTCCTGC
>DKNM01000102.1:0-2519 GCA_002470695.1 Candidatus Neomicrothrix sp. UBA7388 | reverse complement strand
TCCCCAAATCCGACGACTTCACACAGAGCATGCCAATGTTCCTCCGTCTCACATGCAACGGCCACCCACCGGTCCTCACCCTGACTCGGGAAAGTGCCGTGCGGCGCCATGACGGGGTGACTGTTCCCAATTTTCTCCGGTAGTTGGTTGTTTAGGACGTAGTCAAGAACTGCGGGAGCCAGAAAATTCATTGAGGCCTCGGCCTGAGAAAGATCAATATGTTGTCCTTCGCCAGTTCGCCTACAGTGATCTAGCGCCGACAAGATAGCGGTGCTTAAAAACTTCGGGGCGACATAGTCGGTGTAGGCAGCGAAAACACCTGCAGGGTCACGGTCCGGCCAGCTGGTCATCGCGTAGAAACCCGACATCGCTGCGCCCATGGTCCCGAACCCGGCGAGCGCTGAGAGTGGGCCACTTTGGCCGAACAGACAACTGCTAGCCATGATGATGCTGGGATTTACTTCGCGTAAATCCTCGTAACTCAGACCCCACGACGCCATTGCTCTCGGCGAAAACGACTCGCAAACAACATCAGCCCATCTAACGAGATCAAGAATTACTTCTTTACTTTCCGGTTTCGACATGTCCAATGTCAGGCCAGTCTTACCAGCGTTCATGTTCTGAAACAGTCCACTGTTGTCCGCTCCTCCCTCGTCGTTGAGAAACGGCTGAATTGTTCGAGCCGTTTCAACCTTGTTCGACGACTCGACTCGGATGACGGTTGCCCCCCAGTCAGCCAACACCCGGGTTGAGGCGGGACCAGCCATAACCCACATGAGGTCAAGAATTTTCACATCCGATAGAGGAAGCTCGCTACCGTCGCTTGGACTTTCAGATTCTTGAAGTTCTATTGATCGAGTTGTCCCGAGGACTTCGTCATTGTGTTGCCCTATGTGAGGCGGTGGGGAGTCAATCTGGAGCGGCGTCTCCCCCATTTTTGCGAAAGCACCTGGGTATCTCACAGTTGAACCGTCGTCGTGTTCCACGTCGGCCCAAAACTCTCGTACCGCATAGTGTTCTTCTTCGACTATGTCTTCGACCGTTGAGATGGGAACGATCAGTAGTCGTTTCTCTAAGCTTGCGGCGAGTAGTTCCTTCTTGGTCTTGGTGGCAGTGAAATCAGCAACGATGTTTTGAATGCGGTCGTATTCACCTAGGCCGATGCGTCCGGTCATCACGCCCTCAACGAAGTCGATCCAATCGATTTCAAGGTCACTGTCTTCGCACATTCCTTCTTCGTGAATCCACTCGAAGAGGCGTTTACCAAAGGGACCAATTCCGCCGCCGAACAAGATTGTTGGGGATACGTAGCCATCTAAGGCCGGGGCTCGCAGGCGGACACTGAAGGGCCCCAGCGTTGCTCCTCCGCTAAATCGTTGTGATTCTTGCGCATTGTACAAATGGGCTAGAGATAGCGACATGGTCGCGGCGTTGAAAGCTTGTTGGGCACTGACATCGACATGTTGACCCTGACCCGATCGAACACGTTCATGTAGCGCTATCAGGCTCGCCGCAGCAGCTTCGGCGGCAGCATGCATCCATGCTTGGTCAAGTGGGACTCGAAGTGGTGCGCGGTCGCTGTCACCGACCAAGGTATTCACCATCGATGCTGCACCGACCGTTAAATCCGTAGCAGCCCATCCGGATTTGGGTCCATTCTGACCAAATGCAGAAATGGACGTTACGACGAGTGCGGAGTTCACTGCGTGAAGGTCATCGAATCCGAGTCCTTGGCTGGCTAGTTCACCAGGCGCATTGGATTCAATGAGAAGGTCGGCTCCTGACACCAACTCAAGTAACTCTTGTCGCCCTGCGTCTGTGGTTAGGTCAAGGGTCACACTTTTTTTGCCACGGTTATAAGCCCAGAACCTGAGAGAAGATTCTGGGTCTCCTTCCTTTCCTTCGACCCATGGGCCGAGAGTTCGAGCAGAAGAGCCTCCTGGAGGTTCAATCAAGATAACTTCAGCCCCTGCGTCCGCCAGCATCGCGCCAGCTAGTTGCCCTTTCTCGTCTGTTAGGTCTAACACTCTGTATGGCGACAACATCGATATCTTCCCCCTCTTAGACTGCCAAGATAATCCATCAATTCGACCTGCAATTACAAGGCCGGGGTGCACGTCGCTGAGATTCATACTTCTCTGCTTTGTTTGACTCGTGAAACTATTAGGGTAAGAAGCAGTCTTGATTCCAAGCATGGAGGGCATCCGTGACTGACTACAGCTACAGCACCGCAATACAAACAGCGAACGCAATCGCTTCCAGCGAGGTGTCGAGCCGAGAGCTGTTAGAGGCCGCATTGGAGCGTGTGGGTAGCCTTGACGGACCCATCAACGCAGTGGTCGCTTTGGATGCTGACAGAGCACTCGCTGCAGCTGACGAAGCCGATCAGGCAGTCGCTCGCGGTGATCAATTAGGGCCACTGCATGGTGTACCCATAACTATTAAAGACAGCTTCCAAACCGAGGGCCTGACCACTACATCAGGATCACCTGATCTGGCTGATTTCGTGCCAGACAAAG
>DKNM01000050.1:17437-17809 GCA_002470695.1 Candidatus Neomicrothrix sp. UBA7388 | reverse complement strand
GGTGCGACCAACCACCACGGTGCAACCAACCACCACGGTGCAACCAATCACAACTTTCGAACCGACCGAAGACGATCGCGAAAACGGAACAGAATCTGTCACCGCTCCGGTAGCGATCACTAGATACGGCATTCCGGTCAGAGTTTCGGGCGCCACCGAAAACGGCTGGGAAGTCTTTGACCCATGCGGTGACCTTCAAACAGTTTCAAAAATTGTTCCAATCGAAAGCACCGAAGTGGTCATTGATCCGGGTCATGGAGGCAAAGACTCAGGAGCCATTGGTCATGGAGGCCTAAAAGAAAGCGACGTCAACCTCAGAGTGGCGATAGCCACGTCCCAATTACTCAAAGACAAAGGCGTTCCGACATTCTT
>DKNM01000050.1:13415-17103 GCA_002470695.1 Candidatus Neomicrothrix sp. UBA7388 | reverse complement strand
AGAATGAGCGACTACTACATTTCGCTGGATGAGAGAATCGCGTTGGCTGATGCGGCCGAAGCAAAAGCACTCATATCTATTCACCACAACGCCCCTGCATCTGCGGCATCGAAGACACCCGGAACCGAAGTCTTTGCTCAAAGCGGTGACTCCGAATCAGCGCGACTATCGGGCTTGCTCCACAGAGAAGTCTTTGAAGCGCTTATGGAAGTTGAGGGCGTTCGATGGACCTCGCGTTGGGACGCAGGAGCTTTACGGGTTCTGAACTCCCGAGGAAGCGACGCATACAGACTGGTTCGAAAACCCAAGACCACCAACGCCCTGATAGAGGTCGGATATCACGCAAGTGCTTCCGAAGGGGCTTTTATGGCAACGGATGAATACGTTCAGATTGTGGCTCTAGCCCTAGCAACAGCAATTGAAACGTTCATCACCACTAATGAAAATGGGACGCCACTAAATGAAAGGGCCCGCACCTACAACCCATCGGGAGGCCGAACAATCTGCCCAACTGTTGAACTCGAATAAAAAGGTAATTGCAACAGGGCAACGCAGGGGCGCGTCTAACTTGAGAGACAACGAATTATGAATGGAGATGTTGTGGATACCGAACTGACTTACCTCGCGTGGAGTGCGCTCCTATGCATAGTTCTTTGGCTGCCGTACGTCTTGGAACGAATCATGAACCAAGGCCTAATAAAGACGTTGGGGTACCCCACCAACCCCGCCACTCCCGCTCCCTGGGCACAACGCGCGCATAGAGCGCACTTGAACATGATCGAAAACCTTCCCGCGTTCGCGACGCTGGTGATCATTGCGCAACTAACAGAAACAAGTGTGTCTGGCGCCGCCGCCCTGTTCTTCTGGGCACGCGTTGTGCACGCCGTCGTGTTCATTCTCGGCATTCCTTACATCAGAACACTCGCCTTCGTTGCAAGTTGGATAGCAATGCTGAGCATTTTCTTTTCAGTCATTTGATCGCTCACGGGTAAAAATGTTGCAAACAGGCAACTGTCAATTCAGCACTGAAACTTTGATTTTTGCTAACCCCCAAAGGCTGTCAGCAACAAGCAGTCGAGAGAAAAGCCTCGTCGCTACCCCTCGCCAACAACAATTGACCCTGTCATCCCGGGATGCAACGAGCAAAAGAATTCGTAAGTGCCAGGTTGAGAAATCTCAATGACCGCTGCCGCGCCACCACCAACTACTCCACTATCAAACTCGCCACTAGGTTTTTCCGGTGTCCCAGCAGTAATGCTGTGGGCCTCAGGATCAGCATTGAAAAACGAAATCTTGCCCGGTACCGCTGACTCAACAACCTGATAGTCGAAATTTGAAATGAGGTTGGTGTTAGACGTCGTGCGTGAGCCGATCGACAGATCCGCCGCTCTAGTCGGATCCGATTTTGGCCAAATAGCAGGGTTCCACATCGAAAACGCCCCAAGCTGGTTGTCGTGACCCGAGTCTGCCCACGCGTGAATCATCCACCCATCGCTCGCATCACCTTGAGGACGGTCAATTGGGCCGTCGGAAAGGCCACTACACACCGAAGGCAGAACCGTAACGTCCTGTCCAGCTAACCGACACAAGTTGTAATGCACATGCCAGTTGTCCAAAGGCCCGCTGAATCCCTCGAAGTGATCATCTCCTACTGCGGCAAATGGCATATAGAACGCAGCCCCGGCGATCTCAACGTCGACGCCTCTCCAGACGCCTTTCTTGCAGCGCCCCAATGCGCCGAAGGGTGGCGTTTCATCATCTGCCGCTACATACAGAAGAATCTCTGGTGCCGAGGGACTGAACTTCCCATCAATAACCAGCTGAAAGTTCGTAAAGTGAGAACCCATGTTGGGAGTTTGAGTTCCATCTGGTCGATAGCCCGCAGCGCACGCATCATTAACGTCCGCAAAGCGAACAAGCGTTGCGCGAACCTCGCTTAGCTCCCGGATAAGGACATCGAGCTCTGCGACAGACATGTTCAACTCATCAGGAGGTTTTATCCCTGAATCTCGAAGATCTTTAAGCTCTTCAAAGGAACAAGGAAGTTCAACCTTCTGACATCGAGTCTGCTCGGCCCTAGGCCCTTCTATCAAAGCTGGAATAACCTGGTCGCCGCTCTGGGTGAAAACGTACCTTGTGTAGCCAACCTGACCCATCGGCCTATCGGGCATTACCGAAGGCGCAAACGCATCTTTCAGCGGAGCGTTCGTTGTGTGATCGAGAGCAAGAGTTTGGTCCTCGGAAGCAACGCGCACCGAGTCGGCTCCCGCGCTGTCAGAATTTGAATTATCTGAGTCTCGCGAAGTGCTCTCGGGAGGCAACGACGAAGCCACCCGGCCAACACCACCCTCAGGCGAAGAAACCGAGGTATTTGTCTGTGAACAGGTAGACAAAATAAGGCACATGACGATGCTCATGGTGATGCGATTTGCAATATGACCCATGCCACTATCTTGTTCCACGATGATGTTTGAGCCAAGCCACTCGGGAAATTCTCATAGAATTTCTCAAAGTCATAGTCGGGCAACCGGCAGTCTTCAACAAACATTATTGAAATAACAGATCGTCAATACGGGGGCAGTTGTGGACAGTTTCGTTGAAAAGATGGCCGTGGTAACCGGCGGAGGCACTGGCATGGGGCGCGAACTGGTGCGTCAACTCGTCGCAAGTGGCTGCCATGTAGCGACCTGCGACATAAACCTAGATGCGATGGAGGAAACATCGGAAATTGCTTTAGCTGGAACACAATTCGATGTGCGTCTAACAACACATCTGTGTGACGTCTCCGATGAGGCAGACGTGCTGGCCTTTCGTGACCAACTGCAAGCTCGACATCACGTCGAACATCTAGACCTCGTATTCAACAACGCGGGAATAGGCGGAGGAGGGAGCTTCGTGACCGACGAAGATCGGATGGCATGGGAAAAGACATTCGATGTTTGTTGGTACGGCGTCTATTACGGCAGTCGAGTTTTCTTGCCGATGCTCATGCGAAGCCCAAAGTCACATCTAGTGAACACCAGCAGTATCAACGGATTCTGGGCGACCGTAGGACCTCGCACGCCTCATACCGCCTACTGCGCCGCAAAATTTGCTGTTAAGGGCTTCACAGAAGCACTCAATATCGACTTAAGGCTGCATGCCCCTCATGTCATGGCGCACGTAGTTATGCCCGGCCACATAGGAACGGACATTGGCCGCAACAGCATCGACGCCCACGGAGGCCCCGACCTGAAACAAATCAGGAAAAACCTCGCGGAGAGAGGTGTACGAGACGACCAAATATCAGATGAAGAACTCAACGATCTCGTTATCGCCCAGGGCCGCCGTTTTAGAGACGAGGCGCCAACAACCGCTTCGGAAGCGGCCGCCATAATTCTCGATGCCGTACGACAAGAGAATTGGCGAATTCTTGTTGGTGAGGACGCCGTTTTTATCGACGAATCAGTAAGGGGCAATCCCGAGTTCGCCTACGAACCAGAATTCCTAAAACGTATTAATGATCAAGGCCACCTTGGATTTTTTCGAAGAGGTACTTGAACCCCAAAAACTTGTATTAATTTCGCATGATGGAATCTTCCCGAATCATGGAACTCTCGAAGGGCCCCCGCGTTCGCTTTTCGCCGTTTTATGAACGAGCGGTGGAGGCAGGCATTCGCGTAGCCACCGTCTACAACCGAACCGTGCT
>DKNM01000050.1:0-13002 GCA_002470695.1 Candidatus Neomicrothrix sp. UBA7388 | reverse complement strand
CGTCAAGTGCAAATACACGGACCCGATGCGCTGAAGCTATGCCGCTACATGAGTGCTCGTGACCTATCGCAACTCAAAATCGGCGTAGCTAAATATGCACCGCTCTGCGACCACGAAGGACGTCTAATTAACGATCCAGTAGTCCTTAGGGTCGATGAAGAGACAATCTGGCTCTCAATAGCGGACTCCGACATTTTGTTGTGGGCCAGAGCGATAGCAGGAGAAGGAGATTACGACGTTGAGATAACTGATCCAGACGTGAGCCCGCTGGCTGTGCAGGGACCCAAGGCTCCAGCCCTAATCGCTCAAGTCTTTGGCGACTGGACAGAAGAACTCAAATTCTTCCACTTTCGACGGATCACCCATCAAGGAATCCCACTAGTGATATGCCGTTCGGGGTGGAGTAAGCAAGGCGGCTTCGAACTCTTCTTAGAGGACAGCGACAAAGGCGCAGATCTTTGGGACCTGATATGGAACGCCGGCAAAGATCTGGGAATACGACCTGGTGGACCGAACAACGTCGAAAGGATGGAAAACTTTCTTTTTTCATGGGGCTCTGACGCTGACCCGGAGTGCGATCCCTTCCAGTCCGCCATCGGCCAATACGTAGACCTAGGAGTCGAACACGACTTCATAGGCAAAGAAGCGCTGATAGCAAAAAGAGTTGAAGGTCCGACACGAGAACTCAAAGGCCTTCTTATTGACGGCGAGCCCCTTGAAGCCAACCCAGCTCCGGTGGGACTCCAAAATCCCAACGGGACATATGCAGGAGAGACACGCATCATTTGTTACTCCCACAAGTTCCAAAGAAACTTAGGACTTGGAATTATTGAAGTTCCCAATAACCTCCCCGGAACCAAAGTTAGAGTTGAAACTAAGGACGGCTGGCGATCAGCAGTTGTGTCGGACTTGCCATTTGACCTGTAGTCGGCTTGCTCGCCCGCTAGCCTAAAGATGTTCGCGGGCGTAGTTCAATGGCTAGAACCCCAGCCTTCCAAGCTGATGATGCGAGTTCGATTCTCGTCGCCCGCTCCACTCAAGCCCCTTGATTAGGGGACAGTTGAACTGACCCCGATAGTATTTGTCTCTTGTGAAGACCACTGTTACTGAAGTTGACCCCACCGAACTAGATGACACCGTCTCGCAGGACGATGACTCCTCGGCGGGATCTGACGAACAAAAAGAACGTACCTTCGGCCCTAAAGTCAAACTGACCGTCGAAGTAGACGAAGAAACATTCGATGAGGCCATCGATCAAGCGTTTCGCAAGATAGCCCAAGAAGTCCGAATACCAGGATTTCGTAAGGGTAAAGTCCCTCGTCCAGTTCTCGAATCCCACATCGGCGGAGAATACGCAAGAGCTCAGGCCCTAGAGGATGCAATACCTGGCTATTACGCAGATGCAGTGCGAGCCGAGTCGATAGACGTGATCGCTGCCCCGGAACTATCGCTCACTGCCGGTGAGCAAAGTGGGCAAATCTGCTTCGAGGCAGTCGTAGAAACGAGGCCAACAGTTTCCCTCAGCGGCTACGGAGACTTAGAAGTAGAAATTCCCAGTCCGGTACCAAGTGATGAGGAAGTCCAGGAACAAATCGACGCGCAGCGCCGCCAATCAGCCGAACTCGTCGACGTGGAGCGACCAGCCTCATCTGGAGATCAAGTGTCTATCGACATTCAAGGAACTGTCGACGGGGAACCTTTGCCTGGTCTCACCGCTGACGACTATCTCTACGCAGTCGGAAGCGGAGGTATCGTCGAAGAAGTAGATAACGAACTTGAGGGAGCCAGCGCCGGAGACGAACTCAGCTTCACCGCAGGCCACCCCGTTCAAGAAGATGTTTCAATTGATTTTGCGATCAAAGTACACGCAGTTAAAGAAGAAGTACTTCCCGAACTAACCGACGAGTGGGTCGAAGAAAACACCGAACATGATTCCGTCGAAAACCTGCGATCAGAAACTTCACAAAGAATGAAGATGATGCGCATATTTCAGGCAAACGCTGCCATGAGAGAAAACACGGCGACCGCTCTAGCGGAGCTGGTGGAAGACTCGATTCCAGATTCGATGGTCAACGGAGAAATGTCTGAACAGCTTCAACAGCTTGCAATGCGGCTTCAAGGACAGGGAATGAACCTTGAAACCTGGATGCAGATGACCGGCCAAGATCCCGAAACATTCACCGAAGAGCTACGCGACGCCGCAGAAAGATCAGCGAAGGTCGACCTAGCGCTCCGGTACGTCGCAACCAATGAAGCGATTGAAGTTGACGAAGACGATCTCGACGAAGAACTCGAACGGATGGCCGAGCAATTCCAAACATCGCCAAATGAACTTCGTCAACAGATCGAAGATCAAGGCGATGGCCTAGGACCAGTCAAGGCAGAAATAGGGAAGCGGAAAGCACTCGAATGGCTAGCGTCTGAAGTTCAATTAGTCGACGAAAATGGTGATCCCATAGATCGGAAAGACCTCGAGCTACCCGATCTCGCAGAATCTGATTCAGAAGAAGACTCCGATGCCGATACGGTTGACAACGCAGAGGAAAGTCACGAAGAAGACCCAGAAAAGGACCAGGAATAGTGAGTATCGACCCACAAAATTATCTAGTTCCGACAGTCGTCGAACAGACCAACCGGGGCGAAAGAGCTTATGATCTCTACTCCCGTTTGTTGAAAGAAAATATCATTTTCCTCGGGACCCCGATTGACGACACCATCGCCAATCTCGTATGCGCCCAGATGATCCATCTTGAGTCTGAGAACCCCGATCGGGATATCAATATCTATATCAACTCTCCTGGCGGAGACATCAATGCGCTCTTCGCTATCTATGACACCAGTCAATACATACGAAATGACATAACTACAATATGTTTGGGTCAGGCGGCTTCCGCGGCAGCCGTGTTGCTGGCAGCGGGAAGTCCGGGTAAGCGCATGGCGCTTCCTCACGCAAGAGTTCTCCTGCATCAGCCATATGGCCAAGCGATGGGACAAGCAACTGACATAGAACTGGCCGCCAAAGAGATCGACCGGATGCGCGACCTGCTTGAAGGCATCCTCGCTCGCCACACTGGGCAAGATCTGGAAAGAATTCACACCGACACCGACAGAGATTTCATCATGGACGCCGCAGCGGCCAAAGAATACGGCATTATCGATGAAGTCATCGACAGTCGCGATGTCGTCGAAGACGGACCAATTCGAGCTGCTTAACATTGCACTGTTCAGATAGTCCGCTAATCGGTACCCTCTGATACAACCGAGGTAAGTTAAGCCTGTTTAGGAATTAGGCCCTAACGGCACTACGTTCCGACGTGATTGTGCCATCCTGAGCAGACAGCCATCGGCCAAATGGCTAGGTGACCAGAACGAGGTAAACGCAACGTGGCGAAATTCGGAGAAGGCGGAGAGCTGCTGAAATGCTCATTCTGCGGAAAATCTCAGAAACAAGTCAAAAAGCTAATAGCGGGCCCTGGGGTCTACATTTGCGATGAATGCATAGACCTATGTAACGAAATCATTGAAGAAGAGCTCGCCGATAACTCAGAGGTCAGTTTCGAGGAAGTCCCTAAGCCGTCAGAAATCTTCGACTTCTTGAATGAATACATCATTGGCCAGGAGCGAACCAAAAAGATTCTGTCCGTCGCCGTATATAACCATTACAAGAGAATCCAGTTCGGCCAAAGCCTCGAATCTGATGTAGAAATCGCTAAATCGAACATCATGCTTATCGGCCCCACCGGATGCGGCAAAACGATGATGGCCCAAACGCTAGCGCGCATGCTGAATGTGCCCTTCGCCATAGCTGACGCAACAGCTCTTACAGAGGCCGGTTACGTGGGAGAGGATGTCGAAAATATTCTCCTCAAGCTAATTCAGGCGGCGGATTACGACGTGAAACGCGCAGAAACCGGCATCATCTACATTGACGAAATAGACAAGGTTGCGCGCAAGGCGGAAAACCCCTCGATTACACGCGACGTATCAGGCGAAGGAGTTCAACAGGCGCTACTAAAAATCTTGGAAGGAACACAGGCTTCTGTCCCTCCCCAAGGCGGCAGAAAGCACCCCCATCAGGAATTTCTGCAGATAGACACAAGCAACGTCTTGTTCATATGCGGCGGCGCATTTGACGGTCTCGAGCGAGTCATAGCCGACCGGGTAGGCCAGCGAGCAGTCGGATTTGGTGCAGATGTAAAATCAACAAATGAGCGAGGCAATCTCGATCTTTTGCCAGAAGTACTGCCGGAAGATCTCCAAAAGTACGGGCTAATACCCGAATTCATCGGTCGACTTCCGGTTGTAGGTGTCGTTGACGAACTCGACCACTCAGCGCTTACAAGCATTCTCCGCGAACCTAGAAACGCACTCATCAAGCAATATCAACGGATGTTCGAATTAGACGGAGTAGATCTAGAGTTCACCGATGAGGCCATAAGCGCCGTGGTGGATCAAGCACTGCTGCGCAACACCGGAGCCCGCGGCCTTCGCGCAATTCTCGAAGAGGTTCTTCTCGGCGTAATGTACGAAGTGCCTGGTCGCGACGATATAGCTCGGTGCATCATCGACAGCGACGTCGTACTTCAAAAAGTTAATCCAACCTTGGTGCCCCGCAGGGACGACAGCGGTGGCGAGCGCCAAGCGTCGTAAACGGCCTCTACGCCGTCAAAATTCGCCCCAACCATTGCAGACCTATGAGCAAGCGGTGCACTGGCTCGAGTCTCACTACAACCTAGAACAGCACCTCGGCGGTAAACGCGTCGAGGCCCCATCCCTAAAACGCATGTCGACACTGATGGAACTTCTGGGAAACCCTCAGCACGATATTCCAGCTATTCACGTAACAGGAACTAACGGCAAGGGCAGCACCTGTCGGATGCTGACAGAGATTATTGGCGCCACTGGGCTTAAGGTCGGCAGCTACTCTTCTCCACACATTGAGCGTGTAAACGACCGAATTATGATCGGCAACGAACCAGTTGACGATGAATCGTTTCTCGCAGCGATCGCAGAAATCGCTGATATCGAACCGTGGGTTATTAAAGCCACCGGCGAAACACCAAGCTATTTTGAGGTCATATGCGCTGCCGCATACAACTGGTTCGCAGCAAGCGCAGTTGACGTCAACGTCATTGAAGTTGGTATGGGCGGCAAATGGGATGCGACCAACGTAATAGAAGCAGACGTAGCGGTAATTACCAACGTTGGCCCAGATCACCTGGAAATCATTGGACCAACCGTTGCCGAAGTGGCGCAAGAAAAATCAGGGATAATTTCGAAGCGCTCTCACGTGATCTGCGGCGAGACGGACCCCGCATTAGTTGAAATCATCTCGAAAGCTAATCAGCGAGCAACATGGCGACGCTCAGTCGAGTTTGAGCTATCCGAGGACCGACTAGCAGTAGGCGGACGCCTTATCGACCTCCGGACTTCCTTCGGTCAACACGCGGAACTTTTTTTGCCGGCAAACGGATCGCACCAAGCAGAAAACGCAACCTTGGCGGTTGCTGCCGCAGAAGCATTCTTTGGTCGACATCTCGACTCCGAAGTTATTCAAAACGCATTTGACCAGCTCAAGTTACCGGCGCGTTTCGAAATCGTAAGCCGGCAACCAACCATCATTATCGACGGCGCTCACAATGCTCCAGCAGCAACCGTTGTTGCAGAGACGCTCTTTAACGACTTCGCTTCCGAAGACAAGCCAATACTAGTAATCGGACTAAACGAACCCCGAGAACCCAGCGCTTTCGTCCAAGCCATCGGAGGCACTCATTTCTCCAAAATCATTGCCACTGCCGCCGACTGGCCGCGAGCCATACCTGCAGACCAAATTGCTGCAGAACTCAACGACCTAGACTCCATTACGGAAATCCAGCCAGAAGTCTCCAAAGCCTTAGACCGAGCCTTGCAACTTGCTGGCGACGCAGGAACTATTTTGATCACTGGCTCCCTTTATCTAGCAGCGCAAGCCCGAGCCCAACTCGCTACGCCCCCGAGGTAGCCTTACAAAGGTTGCCGTTCAACTCTCTAGGAGACCAAGTGCCCCGCACCTTCGTAATATGCAAACCCGACGCCGTGGAACGTGGTCTTGTTGGTGAAATTATCACCCGGCTAGAACGCAAGGGTTTAACCCTTTCCAAAGCCGAACTTCGACATATAGAGCGTTCAACCGCGGAGGCACACTACGCGGAACACCAAGGGAAACCATTTTTCGAAGATCTCATTGCGTTCATCACGCGCTCTCCGGCCATGCTCATGGTTGTCGACGGCCCCTCAGATGCCGGTGACGATACATTCGCAATAGTCCGCAACCTGATGGGCGCAACTAACCCCGCTACAGCAGCACCAGGAACCATACGTGGCGATTTTGGACTAGTAGTTACAGAGAATCTCGTGCATGGGTCGGATTCCGACGCATCCGCTGAGCGTGAAATTGCTTTGTTCTTTCCCGGACTCTGATTGGAAGAACGTGACCGCCCCTAACGCAATTTGTAGCCGTACGACTCCTATCGCTCTTGCCTCCTTCTCCGAGCGCGTCTGGCGGCATAGATGAGACGACCAGCGGGCCTAAGAAGCTTCAGCGGTCGAGACATTGCCGTCGATCTGGGTACTGCTAACACACTCGTGTATGTGCGAGGCAGAGGGATCGTCCTCGATGAGCCATCCGTCGTCGCTATGGATGTCACCAACGGCACTCCGTTAGCAGTAGGGCACGATGCGAAGCGCATGGCAGGTCGAACCCCCTCGCACATTCAAGTAGTGCGACCACTCAAAGACGGAGTCATAGCGGATTTTGATGTGTGCGAAAAAATGCTCCGGTACTTCATCGATCAAATCTCTGGTAGCCGCTGGGCCAAGCCAAGAATGGTTATTTGTGTTCCTTCGGGCATCACTGGCGTCGAACAGCGAGCAGTTCAAGAAGCGGCTGAGTATGCCGGAGCCCGCAAGCCCGCGTTTATCATCGAAGAGCCTATGGCTGCAGCGATAGGGGCAGGTCTACCAATCCAATCGCCACACGGGAGCATGATTGTAGATATTGGCGGCGGAACCACCGAGGTAGCTGTGATCTCCCTAGGCGGTATTGTTGCGAGTCAATCAGCTCGGGTCGGAGGTGATGTGCTTGACGATGCAATCACCCAATACGTGAAAAAGGAGTACAGCGTTGCGCTGGGTGAAAGCACTGCAGAGGAAGTGAAAGTAGCTCTCGGCTCGGCATGGCCACTCCCTGATGAAATGTACGCAGAAATTCGCGGTCGAGACCTAGTAACGGGCCTTCCTAAAACGGTGACCGTGAGCAGCGTAGAGATGCGTGAAGCTTTAGAAGAGTCAATCAGTTCCATCATTGACGCGGTCAAATTCACACTAGACCAGACACCTCCAGAACTGGCAGCAGACATTATGGATCAAGGCATCGTTCTTGCCGGAGGAGGAGCACTTCTCCGAGGATTGGACCAACGCCTTGCGAACGAAACAGGAATGCCGATTCGAACTGCACATGACCCGCTATATGCCGTTGCAAGAGGCTCAGGTCAAGCCTTAGAAGAATTTGAGGTTCTCCGAGGTGTACTTTTCTCGTCCGGTGACCACTACTAAACGGGCTGCTGATGTTACGCCGTGTCCGGCCGTCGAAGAAGAGAGCCTCCAGATTCCGTTTGGGTTTGTTAGTTCTGACCGCAGCTGTCCTCATAACGCTTGACCTACGAACTGAGGGAGGCGCAATTGATACAGCCCGCGGGGCAGTCTTGGACCTATTGGGCCCTCTCCGATCTGCAAGCTCGGGAATCTTTGAGCCCATAGGAGGAGCCTGGGAAGCAGTCTCCACCTATGACGAGCTCGAAGCACGCAACGCTCTGCTACGCGCCAAAATTGCTGAACTTCAAAACTCAGTTCTCGAAGTCGGGGAAATCGAACGAGAACGAAAAGCTCTTCTCTCACTTCTAGGAGCTCGAGATCGAGTTGCTCAAGTAGGGCGAAGAACAGCGAGAGTGATTGACGCCCCGATTTCCAATTACCAACGAACGTTGGAACTGGACAAAGGTTCACGAGACGGTATCGCCGTCGGAATGCCCGTAGAAACTGGCGCGGGTGTTATTGGCCGCATAGCCACAGTTTCGGTGACAAGGTCACAAGTCGAACTACTCACTGACCCAAAGTTCAATGTTGGAATCCGCATGGCTCGAACGGGCGATGACGGAATTGCTTCAGGGCGAGGCCAAAATCGTGAACTGGAAGTCAGTTTCATTGAACTTGACACCGTTGTCATACCCGGTGAAACAGTTGTTACAAGTGGTTTTCAAGGAAGCACATTTCCAGAAGGGCTGCTAATTGGCACCGTTGTAGACGTCGTTCCTAACGCTGTTCAAGGAACCCAACGCATCACCGTTCACCCGGCAGCGGATCTCGATCGCCTGCGGTGGGTCCAAGTCTTGCTTTTCTACCCCGAAGCGCCTGAGCCTGTCATTGCGGATCGAGTGCCAGAAGACCAAAACCGGCCGCCAGACGAGGAATCTGATCAGTGATGTTGGGTTCGCGTTCCATCGGCCGGCTCGCGGCAATATTTGTAACGGTCTTGCTCATCCAAATCACAGTCGTCCCGCATTTTCGTCTCAATGGTTACGTGGTCGACCTACCTCTAGTTGTGACACTTTTGATATGTCTCTATCTCAGCCCAGCCAATGCGGCTGTAATGGGATTTGTATGTGGTCTCATCTTTGACTTGGTTTTACACACGCCTTTCGGCATGACAGCGATGACATTTTCGATCGGGGGATACATCGCAGCCGGAGTATCGCAACAGATAGCCACTAAAAGCGCAGCGACCCGCGCTGTCGCCGTCGCCGTTCTTGCCGCTACCGCAACTTCACTTTTCGCCTGCACTGGAGCGCTCATCGGCCTTGAGTATGTGACCAGAAGAGAACTGGGAGCCATAGCCATAGTTACTGCTGGAGCTGGTATGCCGGCAGCGATGGCCCTTCACCCGCTAGTTCGATGGGCCTTCCCGCACGAGGTAGTGAACTTCAGTGAGTGATCAGTTGAATCGGCGACTGGCCTTTCTTGGCATCCTCATCGTCGGCCTTTTTGCTGCACTCTTCACTCGCGCCTGGTACCTCCAGGTCTTAACCACAGAAGAGCTTGCCGATAAGGCCCTTCTAAACCACGTCGAAGTGGTAATCACGCAACCGACCCGAGGGCGAATTTTAGATCGCCATGGCGTTGTGCTTGCTGACAACGTGCGGAATGGAGTGGTGACAGTAGACCAATCGCGTTATGCACCTGGTCAAAAAGAATCTGTTCTAGGGAAGCTTTCTGATTTGCTGGACATCCCCGTTTCGACATTCGAGGCGCGGTTACAGGATCTACAGAGTCATCCCCTCGCGGCAAAAGTGGTCGCCACCGGCCTCGACGAATATGGAATGTTGCGAGTGTCGGAAGCATCGCTGCCGGGGGTCGAAGCGAAGTGGGTGATGAGCCGCGTCTACCCGCAAAGAGAAATTGGCTCACACGTGATTGGATACGTCGGGGCAATGTCAGAATCCCAGACAAGTCGGCTATTAGAAAAGGGTTACCTGCCTTCGGAACGTGTAGGTAAATCGGGGATAGAGCAGATTTTCGAGAGCGACCTTCACGGAGAACCTGGCCGAACTGAGTTGGAAGTTGATAGCACGGGCCGGGTTCATCAAATCCTCACTCAAACCGCTCCAAAGCCCGGTTCTGATATTCACCTAACTATTGACGCTGACCTTCAAGCAGCAGCGGAGTCATACCTAAGGCAAGGGCTAATAGCGGCACGAAAAACCGTAAGCGACGACAGCGGCTTCTTCTTTCCAGCAATTGGCGGCGCTGCGGTAGTGATGGACCTCCGTAACGGAGATGTCCTCGCTATGGCCTCGCACCCCACATATGACCCGAACTGGCTTGTGGGTGGAATTACAAGTCTGGAATATCAGTCCGTATTTGAGAACCCTTACGCGCCGGGAGCACTCAACAATCGCGCGATTCAGGGTGTCTACTCTCCGGGGTCAGTGTTCAAGCTAGTGACAGCGCTCGCTGGTCTCGAATCCAGACTGATCTCCCCACGAGCGGCCTACTACGACGTCGGATACTTCCAAATTCCAGAGAAATACGGATGCACCGGCAGGTGCACTTTCTATAACGCCGATAAAGCCCCGTTAGGAATTGTGGACTTGTCTTCAGCAATTACTCGCTCCAGCGACGCGTACTTTTACAAAGTGGCCCACGACCTCTACTGGATCCGTGGAGATGAGCAATGGGCAATTCAGGATATGGCGCGACTTCTAGGATTTGGGAGTCAATCAGGGGTTCAGCTTCCTTTTGAAAAGACCGGACGCGTAGGAGGTGCCGACGTCAAAAAGTCGCTTTTCGAAGCAAACCCTGATGCGTACAACCCGTACGGGGAATCCCCCCAATGGCTTCCCGGAGACAACATCAACACCGGTATCGGTCAAGGTTTTGTCTCCGTTACTCCCATCCAGATCGCGAACGCTTACGCAGCCTTCGCGAACGGAGGCACATTGTTCAGCCCCAATATCGTTGAACGAGTTGTGTCTCGAACCGAAGATCAATTTGGTACTTCCATCGTTGATTTCGAACCACGCATTCAACGGATCGCTGAATTTCCGGAAGGATCCGGTGTTGTCCGTGAAGGTCTGCAAGGAGTGACGAGTAAGGCCCGACGCGGAACCGCTTGGAGGGCGTTCGAAGAATATGACAGCAGGGGGTATGCCATCGCTGGTAAGACTGGCACGGCCCAAGCAGAGGGCAGAAACCCAGTTCTTATGCGAAAGAAGGAAGACTCAGCGGTTTTCGTCGCGTGGGCCCCTAAGCATGACCCTCGATATGTGGTAGCGGTCGTTATGGAAGAAGCTGGATTTGGAGGCGAAGCCGCAGCACCTGTCGCGAGAAGAATTTTCGAAGCCCTACGCGCATATGAACAGCGTTGGCCAGACCCAACGATAGCCTTCGTTGCGCCCCGCCCAGAGTGCCCTGAAATACCTGAAGCTCTTCGAGGTGACCAGGCGTTTGTTGGTTATGTGCCCGAAGGCTGCCCATGGGGAATCCAGGTGCCGCGTGCTAACAATCCCGAAGACGCTGATGGGGACGGAATCCCAGACCTTGAAGAAGGTAGCCGATGAGTATTCCCATTCGGAAGGAATTACGATCACCGCTGCGCTACGCAGACTACTCCCTAGCGGTAGTCGCAGTTCTTCTCTCTGCGATAGGAGTTGCTCTCAACTATTCGGCTACCTGGCGAGTGCTTGAATTTAACGGCCAAGACCCTGCGACCTACGCAAAGCGACAAATCCTATTTGTGCTAATCGGAATTCTTGTCATGGCTGGAGCCGCTTTTCTTGACTATCGGCTATATCGCGATTTTGCGAATCAGGCATACCTGTTAGTGATGCTTGCACTCGTCGGTGTCTTATTTTTTGGAGTCGAACGAAATGGGGCGCGGGCATGGTATGAGGTTCCTGGCCTTACCTTCCAAATTCAACCAGCCGAATTCGCCAAAGTAGCGGTTGTTGTCGCGCTAGCGGCCTTTGTGGCTAATCAAGATGGCCATCTAAGGCTGGTAACCCTCTCCAACGCGTACCTCATGCTCGCCGTGCCCCTGGGTCTTATTTACCTGCAACCAGACCTAGGGACAATGCTTGTTTTCGTTGCAATTGGTATGGGCGTTCTTCTTGTCGCAGGTGCCCAAATCAAACACATAGTCGTTACCACTGCTATTGGTCTTCTAGTTGTAGTGGGCGTCTTCAATAGTGACGATCTGGGAGGACCCGCTCTCCTCCGCCAGACCCAAGAACAAAGGCTCACAGCTTTTCTTGACCCGGCCTTCGACCTTCAAGGTGCTTCGTACAACATCAACCAATCCCAGATCGCTATTGGAGCCGGAGGAATCAATGGTCAAGGCTGGCTCAAGGGCACACAAACCAACTTAAATCTCGTCCCCGAACAGGAGACAGATTTCATCTTTACAGCGCTTGGCGAAGAATTTGGTTTCGTGGGGGTGACTGTCTTGCTCCTCCTCTACGCCTTTCTCCTAGCTCGCATGTGGTTTATATCCCGAGCATCTAGCGATCTTTTCGGTGCTTTCGCATGTGTGGGAGCCCTATGCATGTTCACATTCCAAATCTTCCAAAACGTTGGAATGACAATGGGAATTATGCCAATCACCGGAATTCCCTTACCGTTTCTCAGTCATGGCGGCTCATCCACGGTCGTAGCCTTTGGATTGGTGGGTCTCGTAGTCAATGTGAGCGCACGTCGCCATCTCGCATAACTAATAATTAAGGCTCTCATAATCTGGAAAGTGGCCTCAAGAGCGGTATCATCGGCCCTCAAATGACTTCGCTGTGGCCCCAGCTCGAGCCTCTCCTCCCTAGGGTGGAAAAGCCAGCCCGCTACATCGGTTGCGAGGACGGAGCTCGCACAAATATCTTCAAGCAAAACGCCACTTCGTGGTTGTTGACGTACCCGGATACATACGAAATTGGGTTGCCGAACCAAGGCTTGCAGATACTGTACGAACTCCTTAATGAGCGGCCAGATGCCTTTGCTGAACGGTCCTACGCGCCTTGGACCGATATGGAAGCAGAGATGCGTTCTGCTGGCTTGCCACTATTTTCCGTCGATACCCATCGGCCTGCTGCGGACTTCGACATTCTCGCATTCAACATTTCAGCTGAGCTTGTCTACACGAACGTCCTGAACTGCATAGATCTCGCCGGAATCTCTATTCACGCTGCAGACCGGTGTGAAGACGATCCACTTGTAGGCGCCGGTGGTCACTGCGCTTACAACCCAGAACCTCTCGCTGATTTCATCGATTTTTTCGTAATGGGGGACGGGGAAGAAGTCATTTCCGAAATTACAACTGTCGTGGGCGCCTGGCGAGTCGCAGGTAAACCCTCTGGAACCCGGACAGATGTGCTTTCCCAGCTGGCACACATTCCTGGTGTCTATGTTCCGGCGCTCTACGAA